>NZ_JAWWCF010000020.1:0-23457 GCF_033720595.1 Lishizhenia sp.
AACTTCATAGTTTGAGCAAAAGCTCCCCATCCCAAGAGTATACAAGAAAGGCTCAATAATAATTTGATCATAATGTGTGTTAAAATACTTAGGTATTATACACAACGAAAATACTTCATTATGGTACACACGAATTCATATAAATTACAAAAGTTCCTAAACAATGTTAAGCGGACATATCTTCTTTTCGTCTTCTTCTAAACATTCTAAAATCATCATTTTCAAGAAGAAAAAAAGGAGCTCGATTTGATTGGTTCGGAAAAAAAGATGCTATTTCCTCCCTCTTACAAACTCCCACAAACAAACTCCTGCACAAACACTTACATTTAAACTGTGTTTGGTTCCAAATTGAGGAATTTCAATGACATAGTCTGCCACATCAATGATGGATTGTTGCACACCGTCTACTTCATTCCCGAATACCAATGCATAATGCTCTTGGTTGTCGATATCCATTTGATTTAAAAAATGAGTTTCTTCGGTTTGTTCGATGGCACAAACCTTAACTCCTTTCGCTTGTAGATCAGCGATGGCTTCATTTACATCTTCTACATAGGTCCACTTTACAGACTCAGTCGCACCGATGGCTGTTTTATTAATTTCTCTATGAGGTGGGGTTCCAGTGATTCCACACAAAATAATTTCTTCAACATTAAAAGCATCAGAAGTTCGAAAGAAGGTACCTACATTATTGAGACTACGAATGTTATCTAACACCACGGTAATTGGGAATTTCTCCTGTGCTTTAAACTCTTCTTCGGTCACCCTTCCGAGCTCCCATAATTTCAATTTTCTGTTCATAAAATTTAATAACTGTTGAATGCAAAAGTTGAATCTACCCCGCGAAGCTACTACCTTTATCTTTGGAAAAGAAATCTAAAGAAACAATTTTGGCTACAAAAAAGAAAGAAAAGAAATCGAGCGAAACTCCTTTAATGAAGCAATACAACCAAATTAAAGCGAAACATCCACAAGCGATGTTACTCTTTAGGGTGGGTGATTTTTACGAAACCTTTGGTGAGGATGCCGTAAAAGCTTCAAAAATTTTAGGGATAGTATTGACCAAACGTAAAAATGGATCTGCTTCCCACATTGAGTTGGCTGGGTTTCCGCATCATTCTTTGAACAGTTACTTACCTAAATTAGTGAGAGCAGGTGAACGTGTTGCTATTTGCGATCAATTGGAAGATCCTAAAATGACCAAAAAGATTGTGAAACGAGGTGTTACAGAATTAGTAACCCCTGGTGTTGCCATCAATGATCAGGTCTTGGAACAAAAGAAAAACAATTTCTTATGTGCGCTTCACTTTGATAAAAAACAGGTAGGTGTAGCCTTTTTAGATATTTCTACGGGTGAATTTTTTGTGGCCCAAGGAAATTTAGAATATGTACACAAATTGGTGCAAGGTTTTGCCCCAAGCGAGATTATTTTCCAAAAGAATAAAAACAAAGAGTTTACAGAAGCATTTAGTTCTAATTACTACACCTATAAGTTAGAAGACTGGGTATTTACAGAAGATTTCGCCCACGATACGCTTACCAAGCAGTTTAACACACAAGGATTGAAAGGTTTTGGTATTGACAATTTAACTCAGGGTATCATCGCTGGAGGTGCAGCCTTACAATACTTATCCGTTACCGAAAACACCAAACTAGAACACATCTCAAATATTTCTCGAATAGAAGAAGAGAAATACGTTTGGCTGGATAGGTTTACGGTAAGAAACCTAGAATTGATTCACTCGCAAAACGAGAACGCCACAACACTCATTGATATCATCGACGACACCTTAACACCTATGGGGTCTCGTTTATTAAAAAGATGGTTGGTGCTTCCTTTGAAAGAAGAAAAAGAGATCAACGAAAGGTTGAACGCAGTGGAAAGCTTATTGCTCCCTGAAAACAATCAATTGCGCTTTGAATTAGGAGAAATATTAAATGACATCGGGGATTTAGAGCGTTTGGTTTCTAAAGCAGCGGTTGGAAAAATCAATCCTAAGGAAGTCGTTCAGTTAAAGAAGACCTTAGAACAAATTGAACCTATTCAAAAAATACTGAGAGAGACGAATTCTTCTGACATCATAAAGATTGCAGATCGCTTAGAGGCTTGTAGTGAATTAATCGTAAAGGTTAATCATCAGCTGCATCCAGAACCGGCTATTCAAATAGGGAAAGGAAGCGTGATTGCAGATGGCTTTAACGACGAATTGGATGAACTTAGAAAAATAGCTTTTTCGGGTAAAGACTATTTACAGCAATTACAAGAACGTGAAAGCGAAAAAACAGGAATTCCAAGTTTAAAAGTAGCCTTCAACAATGTATTCGGTTACTACTTAGAGGTAAGAAACACCCACAAAGATAAAGTTCCTGAAGAGTGGATCAGAAAGCAAACCCTCGTAAATGCTGAACGATACATCACCCAAGAACTAAAGGAATACGAATCAAAAATTTTGGGAGCAGAAGATAAAATTCAAGTTTTAGAATCAAGACTATATAATGATCTGGTTTTATCTTTGGCTAAATTTATTCGTCCAGTACAACGTAATGCTCATTATATCGGACAAATAGATTGTTTACTTTCCTTTGCCAACATCTCTGAAAAGAACAATTATAATAAGCCTGAATTAAACGACGGTTTTGCCTTAGATATTAAAGATGGAAGGCACCCGGTAATTGAAAAACAATTAAAATCGGGTGAGGAATATGTAGCCAATGATGTTTATTTAGACAATGACACCCAACAAATTATAATGATTACTGGGCCGAACATGTCTGGTAAAAGTGCTATCCTCCGTCAAACTGCTTTGATTTCTTTGATGGCGCAAATAGGATGTTTTGTTCCTGCCCAATCGGCAAAACTCGGTATCGTAGATAAAATTTTCACACGTGTAGGAGCCTCTGATAACATTTCATCAGGAGAATCAACTTTCATGGTAGAGATGAATGAGACCTCTTCTATTTTGAATAACCTCTCTCCGAGAAGTTTGGTATTACTAGACGAAATTGGCCGTGGTACAAGTACCTACGATGGTATTTCAATTGCTTGGGCGATAGCTGAATATTTACATGAGAATCCGAAAGCGAAATGTAAAACACTTTTTGCTACGCACTACCATGAGTTAAATGAAATGTACAAGAAGTTCCCGCGCATTAAAAACTTCAATGTTTCTGTAAAAGAAATGGGAACTAAAATTCTTTTCATCAGAAAATTAGTAGAAGGAGGAAGCGAACACTCTTTTGGTATACACGTAGCCAAATTGGCGGGTATGCCTAATCAAGTTGTACAACGCGCTACCAAAATGTTATCTCACCTGGAGCAATCTCATGGAAGTAACGACAAAGAAAAAGTACAGGATGCCGTGAACCAACCTGACATGCAATTGAGCTTTTTTCAATTGGATGATCCCGTGTTAGAAAACATAAAGGAGGAATTAGTTTCTATTGACATAGATACCTTAACCCCCGTAGAGGCATTAATGAAACTCAATGAAATAAAGAAAATGGTGGGAGGTAATTAATCTCCTTTTTTTAAGATAATGAAATGTCTACTCTTTGGGGTAGACGTTTTTTTGTGTTCATTAACGATATACTTTTGATAAATCGTCCGATTGAAGGCGCTTGCTCCTACCGATTAACAGTAACTTTGTGCTATGCAAAAAATCCTTTACATACTAATAACCTTATGGCTTGGCATCAGCTCCCTTTTTGGGCAATACGATCCAAACACGGATTATAATTTTCACCCTCCTTTAAAAACACCTTTAATTCTTGCTGCTAATTTTGGAGAATTAAGAACAAACCATTTTCATACGGGGTTAGACTTTAAAACCGATAGACAAATTGGATACCCTTTATACTCCATTGATGAAGGATATGTTGCGCGCGTTAAAGTTTCACCTTGGGGCTACGGTCATGTAGTGTACATCGCTCATCCAAATGGCTTAACCTCTGTTTACGCTCACTGTTCCGCCTTCTTAGGACAACTAGATAGCCTTGTTAAAGCTGAGCAGCACAAACAAGAGAATTTCGCTATAGAAATCTTTCCAGACTCCAATACCGTTCGCGTACAACGTGGAGAGAAAATTGCTTTGTCTGGTAATACGGGAGGGAGTACGGCCCCTCACCTTCATTTTGAAATTAGGGATACGAAAACAGAACATGCTCTAAACCCATTATTGTTCGGTTTTAACATTGCAGATTCTCGTGCACCTCGTATTCGCGGAGTGAAGGTATATGCTTTAACCAAAGAAGGATATCGTGTTCAGAATAAAGCGAAAGAATACAGAACTTCCAGTCAGAACTTAAACCCTACTATCGTAGGAAATCAGATCACAATACCTGCAGATTTCACCTCTAAAACAGGAGGTATAGGATTCTCTTTCGATGCCGTGGATCAATTGGACGGTGCAAACAATATCTGTGGGATATTCAAGTCTTATTTAATTGTTGATGGGGATACTGTATTCGCTCAAGACATGACAGCTATAGATTTTGCAGCCAATCGTCAAATAAACAGCCATAAGGATTACGAAGCTTTTCACAAACAACGTAGACATTACCAAAAGTCGTTTAAAACCATACATAACCCTTTAAACATCTACAATGAGGATCTGACCAACGGAATTCTTAGATTTCAACCAGGGAGTAATCACAACATTACCTATACCTGTGTAGACACCAAAGGAAACACTACGAGTTTAAACTTCACACTTAAAATAGAAAATGGAACTTCGTCTGATTGGAGTAAACTCTATTCACCTTCAGACAAATATCTTTTTCCAGATTCTTCATTTATGGATGTAGACGAGGAGCATTTTATTTTGTTTGGGATTGATTTATTGTATGAACCCACCCCTAAGATCATCACAGCAAGGTCCCCTTTCACTTTCGGAAATCCGGAAATTCCATTGGAGTCTTATTATAAGATCATGATGAAGGTTGACACGTTAATTCATCCTACAGAGCGATATGTAATTACACTCAAAGACGAACGCGGAAGAGTAAAATCACTTGGCGGAACCTATAAAGATGGATGGCTGACAGCGAGAACTCGAGAATTTGGTTATTTCGAAATACAAGCCGACATAACTGCCCCTACCCTAATCTCTCGTAATGTTCGCGATAACATTAATGTGAGAGGAAGTAGACTAGCCTGGAGAATAGGCGATGATTTATCGGGACTAAAAGAGTATGATGTCTACGTTGACGGTGTTTGGCAACATGTATTATACGAACCAAAAAACGAAAGTTTGTACTACACTCCATCCGCTTCATTGCACGGCGAACATACGCTTAAAATTGTGGTGGAAGATGCTGCTGGTAACATCAGTACCGAAAGCTATACTTTATCGTTTTAACAGCATAAAAAAAGCGGAGGAGTACACTTACTCTCCGCTTTCATAACATAACAAATAAAACACTCTTGCTTTTCTTAAGCTTGAGCTGGTGGTGTACCAAAATTAATTGGTGGAACACCTGGATTATTATCTTCTGCGATTGGTCCGAATTGCGCTTCGTAATTCTTCACATTTTCTGCCAATGCACGCATTAATCTTTTTGCATTTTGTGGAGTCATGATCACTCTTGATCTAACCTTCGCTTTAGGAACTCCAGGCATCATTTGAATAAAATCTGCTACGAATTCTGTATTCGAATGTGTAATCACACTTAAGTTAGAATAAACTCCCGAAGCCACATCTTCTGTAAGCTCTATGTTAATCTGATTGTCTTTGTTTTGATTTTCCATCTTTAGCGGTTTAGATAAAAAAACCCCGACAAATTAATGCCGGGGTTGTAATGAATGTATATTCCTAGTTATTTTCTGTTAACTCATCATACGTTTCCTGAGATCCAACGATCATGTTTTGGAATCGACGTGTACCCGTACCTGCTGGAATTAAGTGACCAACAATTACGTTTTCTTTCAATCCTAATAAGTGATCTTCTTTTCCTGAAATCGCAGCTTCGTTTAACACTTTCGTAGTTTCCTGGAAAGATGCAGCTGAGATGAACGACTGAGTTTGAAGCGAAGCTCTAGTAATACCTTGTAACATCGGTTTAGATGTTGCAGCAATAGCATCTCTAGATTCTACTAAATTCTTGTCTTGTCTTCTCAATTGAGAATTCTCATCTCTTAACTTACGTGCAGTAACGATTTGACCAGCTTTCAACTCTGAAGAGTCTCCCGGATCAACAACTACCTTCTTACCGAACATTCTATCGTTCTCTTCCATGAAGTCCGCTTTGTGAACTGCTTGGTTTTCTAAGAATTTAGTATCTCCTGCATCTGTAATCTCAACTTTCAACATCATCTGACGAACGATAACTTCAAAGTGCTTATCGTTAATCTTCACACCCTGTAAACGGTATACATCTTGGATTTCGTTTACTAAGTACTCTTGTACTTTAGTTGGTCCTTCGATGTTCAAGATATCTTTCGGAGTAATTGCTCCATCAGATAATGGTTTACCAGCACGAACGAAATCGTTCTCTTGTGTTAAGATGTGCTTAGATAATGGCACTAAGTATTTACGTTTCTCACCTGTCTTAGATTCGATGATTACCTCACGGTTACCACGTTTAATCTTACCGTAAGAAGCGATACCATCGATCTCAGATACTACTGCTGGGTTAGATGGGTTACGTGCTTCGAAAAGCTCAGTTACACGAGGAAGACCCCCTGTAATATCCCCTGTCTTACCACCAGTTCTTGGTATCTTAACTAAGAAGTCACCTGCCTCTACTTTGTCACCCTCATTTACTGAGATGTGCGCGTTAACTGGGATAGAGTATGATTTCAATACCTCTCCTTTGTTGTCAACGATTTCTATCGTAGGGTTCTTCTTCTTATCTTTTGTTTCAGTAATTACTTTTTCAGTAAATCCTGTTTGCTCATCGACCTCTTCACGGTAAGTAATACCTTCGATAATATTTTCGAATTGGATCTTACCTTTTACTTCTGAAAGGATAACGGCGTTATAAGGGTCCCACTTACAGATTACATCACCTTTCTTAAGATCAGCGTTGTTTTCTGCAATCATAATCGCACCGTAAGGGATGTTACCCGTCATTGCTAACGAACCATCTTTCTTGTCTACTAATTTCATCTCAGCAGAACGTCCGATTACTATCTCTTGCTTATTTCCGTCCTTATCTTTCTTCGTAATTGTTCTTAACTCGTCGATTTCTAATTTACCATCTGCTTTCGCTTTGATATCATTTTCATCGGCAATGTTAGAAGCGGTACCCCCAACGTGGAAGGTACGAAGTGTAAGCTGTGTACCAGGTTCACCAATAGACTGTGCAGCTACTACCCCTACAGAATCTCCGGCTTGTGCCATTCTGTGTGTAGATAAGTTTCTACCGTAACATTTCGCACAAACTCCTCTTCTTAACTCACATGTTAATACTGAACGAATTTCTACTTCTTCAATGTCTGCAGCATCAATTGCTTTCGCTACTTTTTCATCTATCAATCCACCAGCTTCAACAATTAAGTTGTCTTCATCATCGTAAATATCATTTACTGAACATCTACCAATGATTCTGTCTGCTAATGGTTCAAAAATTTCATCATTTTTCTTCAATGCAGTTGTTGCTAAACCTCTTAAAGTTCCACAATCTTCCGCATTAATTACCACGTCTTGCGCAACGTCTACCAATCTACGTGTAAGGTAACCTGCATCGGCTGTTTTTAAGGCTGTATCGGCCAAACCTTTACGGGCACCGTGAGTAGAGATAAAGTACTCAAGGATAGAAAGACCTTCTTTAAAGTTCGATAAAATCGGGTTTTCAATAATCTCTTGAGCTGAAGCTCCAGACTTCTGTGGTTTCGCCATCAATCCACGCATTCCAGATAACTGACGAATCTGCTCTTTAGATCCACGTGCTCCTGAGTCGAACATCATGTAAATTGAGTTAAATCCTTGGTTATCGTTTTTCAACTGCTCCATTAACGTGTGCGTTAATCTCGAGTTGGTACGTGTCCAGATGTCAATAATTTGGTTGTAACGCTCGTTGTTGGTAATAAGACCCATGTTATAGTTCTCTAATACCTCACGTACGTTCTCATCCGCTTTAGCAACTAATTCATCTTTTTCTTTTGGAATGATGATATCGTCAAGGTTAAATGATAATCCACCTCTAAATGCCATCTCGTATCCTAATGATTTGATATCATCCAAGAACTGTGCTGTTCTTGCAGTACCAGAAATCTTCAATACGTGTCCGATAATATCTCTTAACGCTTTCTTCGTTAATACATCATTGATGAATCCTACTTCTCTTGGAACTCTTTCGTTGAATAAAACTCTACCTGCAGTAGTTTCTACCAACATCAATTCTGGTTCTCCTTGCTCATTTAAATCGTAAGTTTTCACTTTGATATGTGCGTGAAGATCCAATGCTCCTTCGTTGTAAGCGATTGTAACCTCTTGTGGAGAGTAGAAAATTCCACCTTCTCCTTTTACAATTCTCTCTGGTGTTGACTTTCTACCTTTAGTAATGTAGTAAAGACCCAAGACCATATCCTGAGATGGTACGGCAATCGGTGCACCATTCGCAGGGTTCAAGATATTGTGTGATGCCAACATCAACAATTGTGCTTCCAAAATTGCAGCATTACCTAATGGTAAGTGAACCGCCATCTGGTCACCATCGAAATCGGCGTTAAATGCTGTACAAACCAATGGGTGAAGTCGAATTGCTTTTCCTTCGATCAATTTCGGTTGGAAAGCCTGGATACCCAATCTGTGCAACGTTGGTGCACGGTTTAATAATACTGGGTGACCTTTTAATACGTTTTCAAGAATATCCCATACAACTGGTTCTTTTCTATCAACAATTTTCTTAGCAGATTTAACCGTCTTTACGATACCTCTTTCAATCATCTTACGGATGATGAATGGCTTGTAAAGCTCTGCCGCCATGTTTTTAGGTAAACCACACTCGTGTAATTTCAAGTTTGGTCCTACAACAATTACAGAACGTGCAGAGTAATCAACACGCTTACCTAATAAGTTTTGACGGAAACGACCTTGCTTACCTTTTAACGAGTCAGATAAAGACTTCAATGGTCTGTTCGACTCAGTCTTCACTGCACTTGCCTTACGAGAGTTGTCGAACAATGAGTCAACAGACTCCTGCAACATACGCTTCTCATTACGCAAGATTACCTCTGGAGCTTTAATCTCGATCAAACGCTTCAAACGGTTGTTACGGATAATTACTCTACGGTAAAGGTCATTTAAATCTGAAGTAGCAAATCTACCTCCATCTAAAGGAACTAACGGACGTAATTCTGGCGGAATAACCGGAACCACTTTAATGATAGTCCACTCTGGACGGTTATCAATACGCGTTTGAGAATCACGCATTGCTTCAACTACTTGTAGTCTCTTCAATGCTTCATTCTTACGCTGTACTGAAGTTTCAGTATTTGCTTTGTGTCTTAATTCATAAGATAATGAATCCAAGTCCAAACGCTGTAATAAATCGTACAACGCCTCCGCACCCATTTTGGCTACGAATTTGTTTGGATCAGTATCTTCTAAGTATTGGTTTTCCTTTGGTTGAACATCTAAGATGTCTAAGTACTCCTCCTCAGTTAAGAAATCGTACTTATTTAAAGCTTCACCTTCAGCATTTACTGCATTTCCTGGTTGAATAACAACGTAACGCTCGTAGTAAATGATCTGATCTAATTTCTTAGTCGGTAAACCTAACAAGTAACCAATTTTGTTTGGCAATGATCTAAAGTACCAGATGTGTGCTACAGGAACAACCAATTGGATGTGTCCCATACGCTCTCTACGTACTTTCTTTTCAGTTACCTCAACACCACAACGGTCACAAACGATTCCTTTATAACGGATACGCTTGTATTTACCACAGTGACATTCGTAATCTTTTACAGGACCGAAGATACGTTCACAAAATAGACCGTCTCTTTCTGGCTTGTAAGTTCTATAGTTAATCGTTTCAGGCTTAAGCACTTCACCACTCGATTGCTCCAAAATCTGCTCTGGCGATGCCAAAGAGATGGTAATCTTGTTAAAGCTACTCTGCTTTTTTGCTGTTTCTTTTCTATAAGCCATTTTAAACTCCTTCTTTTATCAAATTAAACACCGACAATTAGTCCATTGAAACACTTAGTCCAAGTCCTCTCAATTCATGTAATAATACATTGAATGATTCTGGAATACCTGGAGTTGGAAGGTTATCTCCCTTAACAATCGCTTCGTAAGCTTTTGCTCTACCTGTTACATCATCAGACTTAACTGTCAAGATTTCCTGTAGGATGTTCGCCGCACCGAATGCCTCAAGTGCCCAAACCTCCATCTCACCAAAACGCTGACCACCGAATTGAGCTTTACCACCCAATGGTTGTTGTGTAATTAATGAGTAAGGTCCGATAGAACGTGCGTGCATCTTATCATCTACCATGTGAGAAAGTTTCAACATGTAAATAATACCTACCGTTGCCGTTTGGTGGAATCTTTCACCTGTTCCTCCATCGTATAGGTAAGTTTTACCTGAACGTGGAATACCAGCTTTATCACAGTATTCGTCTATCTCTGATGGGTGTGCCCCGTCGAAGATAGGCGTTGCGAATTTCACACCTAATTTCTCACCTGCCCAACCTAAAACAGTTTCGTAAATCTGTCCAAGGTTCATACGAGAAGGTACCCCTAATGGGTTTAACACGATATCTACAGGAGTTCCGTCTTCTAGGAATGGCATGTCTTCGGCTCTAACGATATTTGCAACAATACCTTTGTTACCGTGACGACCCGCCATCTTATCTCCTACTTTCAGTTTTCTCTTCTTAGCTACGTATACTTTTGCCAATTTCACAATTCCTGATGGAAGTTCATCTCCAACTGAAATGTGGAATTTCTTACGCTTGTAGTTACCCAATAAATCGTTCGCCTTAATGTTGAAGTTGTGGATAACGCGTTGAATCAATGAATTCACGTGAGTATCGGCAGTCCATTTCGCTGGATTAACGATAGTGTAATCAATGATTGACAAATTCTTTTGCGTGAATTTAGAACCTTTCTTGATGATTTCTTCACGGAAGTTATTTGTTACACCGTCAGACTTGTGTCCTTCTAATACAACCAATAATTTCTCAACTAATCTATCTTTTAAAGCTGCTAAATCCTTTTCGTATTCAGTATCTAATTGCTCCAAGATTGGTTTATCTTGAGCTTTAGTTTTTCTGTCTTTAATTGCTCTAGAGAACAATTTCTTACCGATAACTACACCTCTTAATGATGGGCTCGCTTTTAAAGACGCATCTTTAACATCACCTGCCTTATCACCGAAGATAGCTCTCAATAATTTTTCTTCTGGAGATGGATCAGTTTCTCCTTTTGGTGTAATCTTACCAATAAGGATATCACCTTCTTTAATCTCAGCACCAACTCTGATCAATCCATTTTCATCCAAGTCTTTGGTAGCCTCTTCTGAAACGTTTGGAATATCAGCAGTTAATTCTTCCATACCTCTCTTCGTATCTCTTACTTCTAAAGAGTACTCATCGATGTGGATAGATGTAAAGATATCATCTCTTACTACTTTCTCAGAAATTACAATCGCATCCTCGAAGTTGTAACCTTTCCAAGGCATGAAGGCAACCTTCATGTTTTGTCCAAGTGCCAATTCACCAGCTTGCGTTGCATAACCTTCACAAAGAACCTGACCTTTTTCAACTCTATCACCTTTCTTAACGATAGGTTTCAAGTTCATTGTAGATCCTTGGTTAGTTTTCTGGAATTTCGTTAAGTTATACTTCTTCGTTTCACCGTCGAAGCTTACTAACTTATCTTCTTCTGTTAAGTCGTAACGAATGCTAATCTCTCTTGAGTCAACATACTCTACAACTCCGTCTCCTTCAGCGTTAATTAATACACGTGAATCTCTAGCAACTAGTCTTTCGATTCCTGTACCAACAATAGGAGAGTTTGGTTTCAATAATGGAACTGCCTGACGCTGCATGTTCGATCCCATCAATGCACGGTTGGCATCATCGTGTTCCAAGAATGGAATAGATGAAGCGGCAATAGATGCAATCTGGTTAGCACCAACATCCATAAGGTCAATCTTCTGTGGTTCAACCACTGGGAAATCTCCTTCCAAACGCGCTTTAACAACTTCTGTTTGGAATTGACCCTTATCGTTAATGTTGGCATTCGCCTGAGCAATCATTTTCTCATCTTCCTCTTCAGCTGACAAGTAAATTGGTGCTGTATTTAAATCAACTACACCATTCTCAACTTTACGGTAAGGAGTTTCAATGAAACCTAATTTGTTCACTTTCGCGAATACACACAATGAAGAAATCAAACCAATGTTTGGTCCCTCTGGTGTTTCAATCGTACACAAACGTCCATAGTGAGTGTAGTGAACGTCACGCACCTCGAATCCTGCTCTCTCACGAGAAAGACCACCAGGCCCTAATGCAGATAAACGACGCTTGTGAGTTACCTCAGAAAGTGGATTGGTTTGATCCATGAACTGAGACAACTGGTTTGTTCCAAAGAATGAATTAATTACAGACGATAACGTTTTAGCGTTGATAAGGTCAATTGGTGTAAAGACCTCATTATCTCTCACGTTCATACGCTCACGAATCGTACGCGCCATACGTGCTAGACCAACACCAAACTGAGAGTACAATTGTTCACCAACTGTACGAACACGTCTGTTAGACAAGTGGTCAATATCATCAACCTCTGCCTTAGAGTTAATTAATTCAATTAAATATTTAATAATTCGGATGATGTCTGTTTTCGTCATTACTCTTGACTCTTCAGAATCGTCCAAATTCAACTTTCTATTCATTCTGTAACGACCTACCTCACCTAAATCGTAACGTGTATCTGAGAAGAATAATTTCTCAAATACAGAACGCGCCGTTTCTTGATCTGGCGGCTCAGCATTACGTAACTGACGGTAGATGTGTTCTACAGCTTCCTTCTCAGAGTTAGAAGTATCTTTTTGAAGGGTATTGTAAATAATCGTGTAGTCTGCTGTATTTACATCTTCTTTGTGAAGAATTACAGTTTTCACACCTGCATCTAAGATTTCATCAATGTGATGCTCTTCGATGATAGTTTCACGGTCTAAGATAACCTCGTTTCTTTCAATAGATACAACTTCTCCTGTATCCTCATCTACGAAATCTTCAACCCATGATTTAAGAA
Organism: Lishizhenia sp.; assembly: GCF_033720595.1. GTDB lineage: Bacteria > Bacteroidota > Bacteroidia > Flavobacteriales_D > Crocinitomicaceae > Lishizhenia. The sequence goes on from NZ_JAWWCF010000020.1 coordinate 13,209, forward strand.
CTCTCGCTGCAAGTTTTCTACCGATTAACTTTTTCAAGTTCGTCTTCGTAGCTTTCACTTCATCAGCAAGTCCGAATATCTCTAAGATATCCTTATCACTTTCATAACCAATTGCTCTAAACAATGTAGTTACAGGTAACTTTTTCTTACGGTCAATGTAAGCATACATCACATTATTGATGTCTGTAGCAAACTCTATCCAAGAACCTTTGAAAGGAATTACTCTCGCAGAGTATAATTTTGTACCGTTAGCGTGTCTACTCTGTCCAAAGAATACACCAGGTGAACGGTGTAACTGAGAAACGATAACTCTTTCAGCACCATTCACTACGAACGATCCTTTCGGAGTCATGTAAGGTATAGTACCTAAGTAAACGTCCTGTACAATTGTTTCGAAATCCTCATGCTCAGGATCTGTACAATATAACTTCAGTTTAGCCTTTAACGGAACACTGTATGTTAAACCTCTTTCTATACACTCTTCTAGTGAGTAACGAGGGGGATCTACGAAGTAATCCAAGAACTCCAATACGAATTGGTTTCTTGTATCTGTAATCGGGAAGTTTTCAGAAAATACTTTAAACAAACCTTCCTTCTCACGGTTCTCTGGAGTTGTCTCTAATTGGAAAAACTCCATGAAAGATTTTATTTGAATATCCAAGAAATCTGGATAATCAAATGGACTTTTGCTCGAGGCAAAATTAATCCTTGTTGCTATGTTGCTTGTTGTTGCCAATGCTAAAAAATTTTATTAGAAAAAGGACCTAATAGTGCTTGTATGCACAAAAACAGGAGTAGGCACCACCATATTTGGCGTGCCTATTCCTGTTATAAAAAGTAAAAAATTACTTAATCTCAACTTCAGCTCCAGCCTCTTCTAATGAAGATTTAAGACCTTCAGCTTCGTCTTTCGCAACACCTTCTTTCAATGCAGAAGGAGCTCCGTCTACTAATTCTTTAGCTTCTTTAAGTCCAAGTCCAGTTAATTCTTTAACCAACTTCACTACTGCTAATTTGCTACCACCTGCTGCTTTCAATATTACATCGAATTCAGTTTTCTCTTCAGCAGCTTCACCACCTGCAGCACCACCTGCAGCTACAGCTACTGCAGCAGCAGCTGGTTCAATTCCGTACTCATCCTTAAGGATAGTTGCTAGTTCGTTTACGTCTTTTACAGTTAAGTTTACTAACGTTTCTGCGATTTCTTTTAAATCAGCCATTTTATTTAATTTAAATAAATTCTTAAAAAATAATAATTAATTGTGTTACGCTCTTTCTTCAAGCGTTTTAAGGATTCCTGCGATTTTTCCACCTTGTCCTTTAAGACCAGAAACAACGTTCTTAGCCGGGCTCTGAAGTAAGCTAATGATATCTCCGATAAGCTCTTCCTTGCTCTTGATAGATACAAGTGCGTCTAATTGCTCATCTCCAATATATACTGCTTCTTCAACGTAAGCTCCTTTAAGGATAGGCTTATCATTCTTTTTACGGAAGTCCTTGATTACTTTTGCAGGCGCGTTACCTACCTCAGCAAACATGATAGATGTTGGTCCTGAAAGCACTGCTCTCAAATCTCCAAAATCTTTATCTTCAACTCGATCCATAGCTTTCTCAAGCAATGCATTCTTAATAACTCTTAATTCGATGTTATTTTGAAAACACTTTCTTCTCAAGTTGTTGATAGCCTCAACAGTTAACTCTGCCGTATCTGCCAAGTAGAAGATACCAGCCTCTTTTAATTCAGCTGCTAGTTCATCTATGTATTGCGCTTTTTGTTCTTTAGTCATAATAATAAAGTTTTTAAGCTACAACAGATTTAGCATCAATTTGAATACTTGGACTCATTGTAGAGCTCACGTAGATACTCTTGATGTAAGTTCCTTTAGCTGCTGCTGGCTTCATTTTAATTAAAGTCGTGATTAATTCTCTAGCATTATCCGTGATTTTACCACCATCGAATGATACTTTAGCAATGTTCGTATGAACAATACCGAATTTATCTACTCTAAAGTCAATTTTACCCGCTTTCACTTCTTGAACTGCCTTCGCTATGTCCATTGTTACTGTACCAGTTTTAGGGTTAGGCATTAATCCTCTTGGTCCTAAAATACGACCTAAAGCACCTACTTTACCCATTACTGATGGCATAGTGATGATAACATCAATATCAGTCCATCCACCTTTAATCTTAGCGATGTAATCGTCTAATCCAACGTAATCAGCACCTGCTGCTTTAGCTTCCTCTTCTTTGTCAGGAGTACATAATACCAAAACTTTGATATCTTTACCTGTACCATGTGGAAGTGCAACTGTTCCTCTCACCATTTGATTAGCTTTACGTGGGTCTACACCCAATCTTACGCTAATATCAACTGAAGCATCAAACTTAGTGTTTGTGATTTCCTTAACCATATCACATGCTTCTGTCAACGAGTACGCTTTGCTCAAATCAAATTTTGCAAGCGCTTCTTTTCTTTTCTTAGAAATACGTCCCATAATTCATGTAATTTTAGTTAGAAGGAAAATCCCCCTTTACTGTGATACCCATACTTCTTGCTGTACCTGCAACCATCTTCATACCAGATTCAACTGTAAAACAGTTCATATCTTGTAATTTATCTTCAGCAATCGCTTTGATTTGATCCCAAGTAACTTGCGCTACTTTTACTCTGTTTGGTTCTGCTGAACCAGACTTAATCTTAGCTGCTTCTAATAATTGAACCGCTGCTGGTGGAGTTTTGATAACGAAATCAAAAGACTTATCACTGTATACAGTGATAACTGCCGGCAAAACCTTTCCTGCTTTATCCTGTGTTCTAGCATTAAACTGCTTACAGAACTCCATGATGTTCACACCTTTCGCACCAAGAGCTGGTCCTACAGGAGGTGAAGGATTGGCTGCACCACCTTTGATCTGCAATTTGATCAATCCTGCTACTTCTTTAGCCATTTGTTGTTTATATTATGTAGTCCTAACGTGGGAGTCAATGGGAAGCTTTATTCATTGCTCTCACTACTACTGATTAATTACATTTTTTATGCTTCTTTTTCTACTTGCATGTAGCTTAACTCAAGAAGGTTCTTTCTACCGAAGATTTTAACCATAACCTTCAATTTCTTCTTCTCTTCGTTAATCTCGTCAATAACACCGCTGAAATTGTTGAAAGGTCCGTCAATTACCTTAACAGATTCTCCAACAACAAAAGGAATCTTCATTTCCTCTTCCGTCTCAGATAACTCATCAACTTTTCCTAAAATACGGTTTACTTCTGCTTGACGCATTGGCATAGGATCACCGCCCTTCTCCGCTCCAAGGAATCCAATTACATTTGGAATACCTTTGATTACGTGAGGAACTTCTCCTACTAATGCTGCTTCGATCAAAACATATCCTGGTAAATAAGCTTTTTCTTTACTTACTTTCTTACCGTTACGGATTTGGAACACCTTTTCTGTTGGAATCAATACTTGATCAACATAATCCGTCAATTTCAATCTAGATATTTCCATATCTAAATATTCCTTAACCTTCGTTTCTTTTCCGCTTACGGCACGAACAACGTACCATCTTTTTTTTATATCAGCCACGAATGTCTTGTTTTAAATGATGTCGTAGATAATACCTAAAATACCTTTCCACCATGAGATACCTGTTGAATAACCAAAGATGTTATCCATCAAGAAAATCAAAAGTGAAAAAATAACTGAAGCAACAACCACTACAATGGTGTTGCTTTGTAATTCATTCCACGTTGGCCAAGTAACCTTGTGCACTAATTCGTGCACGGTTTCTTGTAAATAATTCTTAATATTCGCCACAATTATGTCTTTTGCACGGGCGGTAGGATTCGAACCCACGACCAATGGTTTTGGAGACCAGTACTCTACCAGCTGAGCTACACCCGTGTGTTAAAAAGAGGGAGAGGTTATCTCCCTCTTTTTATATCTTTAATAAGCTATGCTTATAAAATTTCAGTAACCTGTCCAGCACCTACTGTTCTACCACCCTCACGGATTGCAAAACGAAGTCCTTTGTCCATCGCTACAGGTACGATCAAGTTAACGTTGATTGTTACGTTATCACCTGGCATTACCATTTCACGACCTTCTTCTAATAAGATCTCTCCAGTTACGTCAGTTGTTCTGAAGTAGAACTGAGGACGGTATCTGTTGTGGAAAGGAGTGTGACGACCACCTTCTTCTTTCTTCAATACGTAAATCTCAGCTTTGAATTTATCGTGTGGAGTAGTTGAACCTGGCTTACAGATAACCATACCTCTCTTGATATCTTTCTTATCGATACCTCTTAATAAAAGACCTACGTTATCTCCAGCTTCACCTCTATCTAATATCTTACGGAACATCTCAACCCCAGTAACAGTTGACTTCAATTTCTCGTCACCCATACCTAAGATATCAACTTCTTCTCCAGAGTTAATAACTCCAGTTTCGATACGTCCTGTTGCTACAGTACCACGTCCAGTAATAGAGAATACGTCCTCAACTGGCATCAAGAATGGCTTATCAACATCACGTGGAGGAAGTTCGATGTAAGTATCAACTGCATCCATCAATTCGTTTACAGTGTTAACCCACTTCTCTTCACCGTTCAATGCACCTAATGCAGATCCAGCGATAATTGGCGTGTTATCTCCGTCGTAATCGTAGAAAGAAAGTAATTCTCTAACTTCCATTTCAACTAATTCTAACAACTCTTCGTCGTCAACCATGTCAACTTTGTTCAAGAATACAACGATTCTTGGAACACCAACCTGACGTCCTAAAAGGATGTGCTCACGTGTTTGTGGCATTGGTCCATCAGTAGCAGCAACTACCAAGATAGCACCATCCATCTGAGCAGCACCAGTAACCATGTTCTTTACGTAATCGGCGTGACCTGGACAGTCAACGTGTGCGTAGTGACGGTTCTTAGTTTCGTACTCAATGTGAGACGTGTTAATAGTAATACCACGCTCCTTTTCTTCAGGTGCGTTATCAATTGTATCGAAGTCACGGTTTTGTGCAAGACCTTGAGATGCCAATACGCTTGAGATAGCTGCAGTCAAAGTAGTTTTACCGTGGTCAACGTGACCAATTGTTCCAATGTTTACGTGCGGTTTTGAACGCTCGAATGTTTCCTTAGCCATTGTTTTATTTGTTACTTGTTAATAAAATCTTTAAAATCTTAATTTTAAAATATGCGAAATTTCACCCAATTAATGGATGAATTCCTAATGTCTTTTTTTCTTTTTATTCTAGAGCCAATGACGAGATTTGAACTCGTGACCTCTTCCTTACCAAGAAAGCGCTCTACCCCTGAGCTACACCGGCACAAAGATCTTAAAAGAAAATTAAAAAAGAGCGGGAGACGAGACTCGAACTCGCGACCCTCAGCTTGGAAGGCTGACGCTCTACCAACTGAGCTACTCCCGCAATTTCCTGAAATATTTTGGTGGGGGTGGCTGGACTCGAACCAGCGATACCTTACGGTGACAGATTTACAGTCTGCTGCAATAGCCACTATGCGACACCCCCTTTATCATAAAATAGAGCCGATGGAGGGACTCGAACCCCCGACCTGCTGATTACAAATCAGCTGCTCTAGCCAGCTGAGCTACATCGGCATCTTATGTTTTTATTTCACTAATCTTTTAAAGAACTTTCCGTCAGGTGTGAACCGTTTGGGGTTGCAAATGTAAGCAACTAATTTAAATCTGCAATGCTTTTTCGAAAAAAAAATCAAAAAAAATCTCACTTTTTTGAAGTGAGATTTATAACTAATTAATTATCAGTATTAAGCTGAAATTTTAGCTTTATGTTTTTTTACCTGTTTTCTTAAAGCATCCACTGCTAAGTCGGCTGCTTCCTCAAAACTATCGCATTGTTTTTTGGCAAATAATTCCTTTCCAGGTATAGAAATTTTGATTTCAGCTATCTTATTTTCTTTCGCTGCTTTCTTATCAACTTTCAAAAAGACCTCGCTTGAAATAATATGATCATAGAATAACTCTAATTTGTTAACCTTATCGTTCACAAAATTTATCAACTTTTGATCTGCTGCAAAATGAATTGCTTGAACTTTTATATCCATACTACTTCTTATTGTGCCCACCTCGGGGGTGCGCTTGTTTGTAAATCTTATTTATTTCTTCGAACGAATTATGGGTGTAAACTTGTGTTGCACTTAAATTAGCATGCCCCAACAGCTCTTTTATGGTTTCTAGGCCGGCACCATTGTTTAACATGTGAGTTGCGAAAGTGTGTCTAAGTACGTGCGGACTGCGTTTATCCAAATTCGTCACACATGAAAGATACTTATTAATTCGTCTATAAACAAATTTAGGATAGAGTTTATTCCCCTTTTTCGTTGTAAAAACATAGGGCATAATTCGGAGGTTATCTCTTGTTTGCTTCAATTCATTTAAACCTTTCATCAAGTCTTCTGAAACCGGGATAATCCTCTCCTTGTTTCTTTTACCTAAAACTTTAAGACTATTATTTTGAATATCAGTGAATTTTAAATTTATCAATTCAGAAAGACGCATACCTGTTTGGTAAAAAACCTCCACCATAAGCATGTCTTCCATTTCTAGTTGAGCACCTACTTTTTCACTAATGTTAAAATTATCTAATTCTTCAACTTTAACGAATTCCGGTAATCTTTTACTTGTTTTTGGTCCCTTTACAAGCAACATTGGATTTTTGTCTACCACCTCCTCTTTTAGACACCACTTATAAAAGGTACGTAAGGTAGATAGTTTTCGATTTACAGATCGATTAGAGATTCCCTCTTCTATTAACGCTACCATCCATCCTCTTACTGATTGATGATTGACTTCTTTCAACTCTTCCAACTTATTTATAGCCATGAAGTCAAAAAAATCTTGTAAATCTTTCTGATAAGCGATTACCGTATGTTCTGAGGCACGCTTTTCTGTTACGAGGTATGTAAGGAAATTATCAAGCATAAAAAAAGGAGCCTAATTTAATTAGACTCCTTAAATATAAATATTCTTCAGAAAGATATCTTAGATCTCAGCAGATCTCAATCTTTGCTTGTAAGCAGCTTTGATCTTTTGCTGTCTTTCAGTTACAGAAGGCTTTTCGAATTCCTTGCGAGATCTTAATTCTCTCATGATTCCAGTCTTCTCATATTTTTTCTTATACTTCTTAAGAGCTCTTTCGATGTTCTCTCCTTCTTTAACAGGTACTACTAACATATCTTTTCTTGTTATTTTCAATATTATTGGTCTGCAAAAGTAGCAAACAAATTTTTATCAACAAATATTATTTTAAAATTTCTCGAGAAATTACAACTTTTTGAATTTCTGAAGTTCCTTCACCTATGGTCATTAACTTCGCATCCCTCAAGTACTTCTCAGCTGGATACTCTTTTGTGTAACCATACCCACCCATAATTTGAACAGCTTCGTTACCACACATTACAGCTACTTCACTCGCAAAATACTTCGCATAAGCACCTTCTTTGGTTAAGGGCATTTTATTGTTTTTCAAGTAAGCCGCGTTGTACGTTAACAATTCTGCCGCTTTTACTTGTGTTGCCATATCTGCTAATTTAAAGCTAATACCTTGGAATTGAGCGATAGGTTTACCAAACTGCTCTCTTTCTTTTGCATATTGAACAGAAGCTTCGTAAGCACCGCGTGCAACTCCACAACTCAAAGCTGCAATTGAAATTCTACCTCCATCTAAGACTTGCATAGCTTGAACGAATCCCATACCAACTTCTCCAATCACATTCTCTTCTGGCACTCGAACATTATCAAAAATCAATTCAGCCGTCTCAGAAGCTCTTACTCCTAATTTGTCTTTAATCTTTACCGCTGAAAAACCAGGTGTTCCTTTTTCAATGATAAATGCTGTAATCCCCTTACTGTCTAAAAGCTCTCCAGTTCTTACTAGAACCACAGCTAGGTCTCCTGATAAACCATGTGTAATCCAGTTTTTAGCACCGTTGATCACCCATTCGTTTCCTTCTTTCACCGCTGTTGTTTTCATACGCATAGCATCAGAACCTGTATTTGGCTCTGTTAATCCCCATGCTCCGATAAACTCTCCAGAAGCTAATTTTGGTAAATATTTTTTCTTTTGCTCTTCCGTTCCGTGGTAGTAGATGTGACCAGTACAAAGTGAATTATGTGCCGCAACAGATAATCCAACACCTCCACAAACTTTACCTAATTCGATTAATGCCGTAACATATTCATCGTAAGAAAATCCTGAACCGCCATATTCTTCAGGTATGTAAATACCTAATAAACCAAGCTCTCCCATTTTCTTCATTACATCTATTGGGAAATGCTCCTCTTCATCCCATTTATTTCTATTTGGGCGAATTTCTTTTTCAGCAAAATCACGAACCATTTGTTCGATCATTAATTGATTTTCGTTTTTTGCAAAATTCATTTTTGTTCTTTCTTTATTTGTACGTTAACAATGGCTACCTACTAATAGTTTACAATAGCCTGTATATTATCTGTAAATTGTTTTAATTTCTTATCTCCTTCTAAGAAGTCTAAACTCACTAAAAAGTTGAATGCTTCAACCTTGGCACCACATTTTTCAACTAAATGTGCCGCTGCTTCTGCAGAACCACCTGTGGCCAATAAATCATCATGTATCAAAACCTTGTCTGAAGCATCAACAGCATCCTCATGCATCTCTATGGTTGCAGAGCCATATTCTAGGTCATAACTATATGCAACCTTCTTGTAAGGCAACTTACCTTTTTTACGAATAAGTATGAAAGGAAGTCCTAAACGCATGGCCAAGGGATATCCAAATAAGAAACCACGACTTTCAATTCCGGCAATTTTAGTTATACCTGAATCCTTATATTGAGCTGCTAAATATTCAACGATTTCATTAGATAACTGAGGATCTAACATGATAGGTGTAATATCTTTAAACACTATCCCCTCTTTTGGAAAGTCGACAACATCTCTGATCTCTGCCTTCACTTTCTCTACTAAATCTTTATTCATTCCACCTTTAAGTAAGGCCTCACCTTCTGGAAGGTTTCGGCATCCATTAGCACTAATTCCTTTAATTCTTCTACAGAAGAATACGCCCCATGTGTTTTCCTGAAGGCTATTATGGAATTTGCTAATTTATAACTTATATACGGATGTTGCTTTAATTCCTTGAGATTAATTTTATTAATGTTACGTCGATTTACAAAATTTGTATCAACGGTTAAATGACTTGAAATTTGGTCTACTACACTATCGGGTAAATGATATACTTCATATAATTGATCCAAGTTTACAAATCCACCCAGTGCATTCCTGAAATTCAAAACTTTAGAAGCATAGTAATCTCCAACCCCTTTAATGCGCATGAATTCCTCTTTATCTATCTCATTTATGGAAAGGGATAAAGTTGTTTCCTCCTTTACTGGTAGTTCATTCTTCACATTAGGTATAGCCTTGAACAAAGTATCCGGTAAATCTATGTATGGATAAAGCTCCTTATAACTTTGATTATCCATAATGAATAACTTTTTCAAATCTGATTTCACTTTAAATTCAAAGCCCGATTTTTTATAGTTGATAACTGACTGCGCCTGCTTTTCACTGTACCCTAACTCCATCCAATCTTCTCGTGTATAATGGTTGGGATTAAATTTTTGACTTGGAACTTTTACCCGCCATTTCTGAGCTTTTTGTTTCTTGCTTTCAAGCCTTTTGTCTAACAACGCGATTTGCTTCTTTTCCAAAGGTGTCAGCTCTGCCTTTAGTTCTGACAAGGGATAACTAAGACTGTAATACCATTTAACACCAAGGATAATCAACACACCTATTACCACTATACTCAATATAGCAATACGTGATCTTTTTTGAAAAATCAAGAAATCTTGGTTCCAGCGTTGGTAGTTATTCATGGTGGTTGATCATAAAAAAAGGTCTGCTACTTTCTGTAACAGACCTTCAAGTTATGAAATTTCTATGAGTTATTTAAACTTTTTAATCGCTCCTGATTTGATGCGTTCAAAGTAATCTTTTAAATCTCTACTAACTTCACCCGACATTAAAATCAATCCTAAAATGTTAGGGAAAGCCATTCCTAATATCATGAGGTCAGAGAAATCTATTACTGCACCTAATCCTACTGAAGAACCTATAACTACAAAGACCAAGAAAATAAACTTGTACACGAGTCCTGCAGATTTTGTCTCTCCAAATAAATATGTCCATGCTTTTAATCCGTAGTAAGACCAAGAGATCAT
>NZ_JAWWCF010000021.1:0-23299 GCF_033720595.1 Lishizhenia sp.
GACGGAATTGCGCCCTTTTGGCTTCTTCTAAGTTTGCAGGAGTATGAACTTTAACCAAAGCCTCTTCACGTGGCATTAAACGATAGTGTTCAATAACTTCTGCCGGAAGAGTTTCTGGAATTTTTCCTTTGATATTGGCCACTAGGTTTTGCGTTAACTTCGCAATTCCTTTCGTACTCAAACCTTTTGCGGTTAATTTTTCTCCAGAATGATAAACAGGTTCAAATCTTGCTGCTTGCGTGGGGTTAAAATCTTCTATCTCTGGATGAGTGATGTTCCAATTAGAACCAAATCTTTTGGCTTTACCGTACACCAAAATTTCACTCCCAACTTTAATTGATTTCTCTATCCACTTCAATCCTTTAAACCACACTAAATCAATGCTTCCTGTAGCATCTGTAAAATTGGCAACCATACGCTTACCTCTTCCTGCACCTGTGGTATGAATTCTTGTAATACGTCCTCTTAACTGCGCAAAACCTTCTAGGTGACGTAATTCTCTTACCGTATGAAACCTTGTTCTATCTACATATCTAAAAGGGTAATACTCCAATAAATCCTCAAAGGTTTTCACCCCCAATTCCTTTTGAAGTAAAACAGCTCTTGCCGAGCCCACACCTTTTAGATATTCTATGGGAGTTTGTAAGTAAGTTTGCATCACAAAAAATACGCTCTTGGTATTCCCAAAGAGCGTATTTCAAAAATAAGCAGAGAATTTAAATCTCCTATCAATATTTTATTTTTCTACAGCTTCAAACTTCATTAAAGTAGCCATTTTACCTTTATTTAAGCTCAAAATATTATTTGAAATCGTATAATTATCTACCTTATTTAAAGTCGTTAAATACGCTTGTTCAATGTTTGCTCCTAAACAACCTTTTTTCGTCGCTACCATTTCTTCAAAACTCAACAACAACATTCCATCTGTTTGGTAATTACCACTGTATTGATTACAGCTTGCATTTCCAGAAGCCCTATTGTTTATAGTATCAATTATTAATGTAGGGATAAGCTGTGTTAAACTATCCGTTACAGGTTGACCTCTAAACTCAACCAACTCCCATTCTGTTTGGAACAATGATCTTTCCTTTTTCATTAATCGGTATAGGTCTTCCGTTTCACCTTTAACTTCTTCTCCTTCAAGGTTCAGAAAAACAACCGCATTTTCAGCCAATTTAATGCGTGGTAATCCTTCTCCTTCTAAAACGACATTCATCGTTGTACTATCGAAAGAAAATTTACCGGTGCGTACAACTGCCTCTTCAGATTTCCCTTTATACTTCTCTACAAGTTTAAATTCTTTATCTTCCGATAGGGTTAATTCTGTTTCAAGTGCCTCACAATCAGCACAAGGTCTACTTCCTTCATACGTCCCCGTCCAATTCATAGAATCTTTTTGAACCTCTGTTTCCACAACTGAAGTTTGCTCAACCTCTGGTGTTTCGTTTTTTTCTACGACACCCTCTACTTCAGCACTTTCACCTTCACAATTCACCATTATAAAAGCTAAAAACGCTCCTAAAACTACTATCCCTTTTTTCATCTTAACTCAATATTTCTACGAAAGTCCTTAAATTAAGAAATTAAATCAAAGGATTCAGAATAAATATCAAGATGAACCATCCTTCGTAGAGTTCTGAGTGATATCCGCCATCATCTTATTTAAAAGTGAACGCAGTTTTTTCATATCCTCCACTTTCATATTGGTTGTTTCTATTAATTGTTGAGGAATACACTCCGCTTTTTCCTTCAAAGACTTCCCTTCCTCACTTAAAAATACAAGCACTTTTCGTACATCTAAATGATCCTTTCGCTTTACAACCAAATTTTTTTGTTCGAGTTTTTTTAATAAAGGAGTAAGTGTATTGGTTTTTAAAAACAAACTATTACAAATATCCGTCACAGACCTTCCCTCCCGCTCCCATAAAAGCAGCAAAACCAAATACTGTGGATACGTTAGATTCAATTCCTTTAAAAGAGGACCATAGGATCTTGTAATCGCATTTGAAATTGCATAAAAGGGAAAACACAATTGGTTTTCTAATAGTAAGATTTCATCCTTTTTCATCCGATAATTTTTTGGATATCTTTCTCTATGCTTTCTGGTTTGGTTGTAGGTGCATAACGCTTTAAAACTTTACCATTTTGATCTACTAAAAACTTCGTGAAATTCCATTTGATTTTACTTCCTAGAAAGCCACCTTTTTTATTCTTTAAATATTGAAAAATTGGGTGCGTGTTCTCCCCATTCACGTCTATTTTTTCAGTTAATTGAAAAGTCACCCCATGATTGATTCTACATGCTTCCTCAACTGTATCATTTGTTTCCGGTTCTTGCCCTAAAAACTGATTACATGGAAAACCTAAAACTACCAAACCTTTGTCTTTATACTCTTGATGTAACTTTTCCAAACCATCAAATTGAGGTGCTAACCCACATTTGGTAGCAGTATTCACCAATAACATGGGTTTTCCTTTGTAGTTCGCCATTTTCAATTTTTCTCCTTGAGGAGTACCTATTTCAAAATCGTAAAAACTCATACCTATATTTTATATCGTGTGCGACAAATATAATTATTACATCGCGCGCGATAAATAAAGTATTCTTTAATTGATAGAAATTATCTTCTGGGTGACAGGAACGTTCGACCCATCGTCAAAAAGGAAAAGTAAGAATCCTTGTGTTAGGCTTGATTTCTCTATAAGGAGATCTGCTAAAAGTTTATAGTTGGTATATAAAAGTCGACCATTGGCATCATAAACCTTTACAGAGCCTGCGAACTCCGTTTCTATTTCGAAATGATTCTCTAGCTGCTTCACATTAAAGTAGGGCGGTTGAACACCATTGAGAATACCTGAAAAGTTTGGATTATGTAATAAATAAGTTTTGTTACTTACAACTTGGGCAGTATCCATTCCTCCTGCAACAACCCAGTTCCCACCTCCTAATTTAGCAATACCTCTCATGTCCATCACATTGAGTAAAGAGGTGTTGAGTTCCATTAAATTTTGATCTGAACTTTGGTAGTGAATAATTCGATTATTGGGTTCCACACCACCACTTCCGTTGTAAGCCATTCCGTTATAGTTATAAGCCACACCAGAACCTCCTATCCAGAAAACAGTGTTTTGATACCCACTGCATGCTGACCTATACAAGGCATCTCCTTGCAAATCGTCCATTTGAGTCCATACGATATCTAAGGGATTACCATTTTGCAACACTCCTTTTCGCATATACTTTCTGGCCACGAAACCACCATTATCCGAAACACCTCCTGCGTAAAAAATGGTATCATCAACCATATAACCAGAGGCACCAAAAGATTTAAAAAAGGCATCATTAGGAAGTTGAGACGCTTGGGACCAACTGTTTGTAAAAACATTGTACACCTGAACATGCGGAACATTGGAAGTATTACTCCAACCTCCTACAACAAATATCAAACTGTCCTTGTAGGTCGTTTGTACATGATCATCAATGGGATAAGGGATAGGTGCACCATCTGCTTCCCAGGCCTCTGTTTCAGGATTGTAAATATGGACTTTATTGGAAGATAGTTCAGTTCCATTGTTAAAAACATGGTAACCACCTATCACGTATATCTTACCGTGAACGTAAGAAGCTGCCGAAGCTATTTTGCCCAATGTATCAGGTACTTCATCTATTTCTGTCCAATGGTTTTGACTTACATTATAACGAAAAGATTTTCTATGAATACCACTATACATCTTCGAGGTATCTATTCCTCCAAAACTGTACACAAAACGTTCCCCATTAATAAAACCTTCACATACCGCATTGTTGGAAGTAGCCATAGGCATGTTATCCAAAGTCGTAATTTGCCAAGCATTTTGAGACTTAACAAATCCAGTCAAGAGTATAAGAAGAACGGTGATAAACAGTTTCATATCACCAAATTAATGAAAATACTGCGTTTAGCTTATTTCTTCGAAGGAAATAATATAACCGGTATGTTTTCTCATATTGAGTACGCGATTATCGTCAAAAAGTAAATATTGCCCTTTGATTCCCTTCAGCTCTCCTTCAATAACTGGAAGCTTATCAAAACCGAGACTCTTCACTTTTTCAGGATACTCCAACACAGGATAATTGATTTCTACGATCTCATCATCCTCTGAAAAATATTCAGTTAAATCTGAGGGAAGTTGCTCTTCTAACTCCCATTTTACTTCTTCCAAATCTATGCTCTCGTCAATTTCATTCTTGAGCATTTTTCTCCAATTGGTTTTATCTGTAAAATGATCTTTTAAGGCTACTTCTAAAACACCCGCCAAATATCTATTCGGTGTATGCGCTAAACGAATAGCAGAAGAAGCTCCTTGATCTATCCAACGTGTTGGGATTTGATGATCTCTGGTTACCCCTACTTTCACTACATCTGTTGCAGCTAAGTATACAAAATGAGGTTGATTGTGATTTCTTTCTTCCCATTCAGGATCTCTTCCTTCTCCCAAGTGCGCTTTACATAATTCTGGGCGAATGATACACTCCGCTGCTTCTGGAGCAGAGGTAAAACAAGGATAGCAAAAACCTTGTCCGAAAGATTTTTTAGTCTTTTTCCCACATTTGATACAGTGTATATCTCCTTTGTAACTTAAACGAATTCTTTTACCTATGTAATCGTTCATTGCAACAGATTGCACCTCGTTTTCTTGATGCAAATTTAGGGTGTACGCTACCTGTTCCAGTAGTTCTACCTTCATTTTAAATACCTGACCTGTAACCATAAATGGGAAATTTTAAGAAGTACGCTTGTTAATTTCGTCGCGCAATTTCGATGCTAATTCGTAATCTTCTTTTTCAATAGCTTCATTCAACTTCTGTTCTAAATCCGAGAGCGACAATGATTTAATTTCATCTTTTTCCTCTACCTCTTTATCTTCATCATCCATATCAGACATAGCGAAAGCATCACCATCTCCGTCAGGATCATCCAACTGAACTCCTGCAGAGCTCAAGATAGACTCGAAAGTAAACACTGGACAATTGAAACGAACACCCAATGCTATTGCATCTGAGGTACGTGCATCAATTTCAGTAATCACACCTTCTTTCTCACAGATTAATTTAGAATAGAATATACCTTCTACAAGGTTGTAGATAACAATCTCTTTGATGTTGATATCGTAGGCTAATGCAAAGTTTTTGAAAAGGTCGTGCGTTAAAGGACGCGTAGGAGTCATTTTCTCTAATTCAATTGCAATCGCCTGCGCTTCAAACCCACCTATAATAATGGGTAGTCTACGTTTACCATTTACTTCTGATAATACAAGGGCATATGCTCCTGATTGCGTTTGGCTGTAAGACAATCCTACGATCTCTAACTTAACTTTTTCCATTCTCTACTCTGCTGTTGGCTCTATTCTCTATTAGAAATTGTTTGTAATCAAATAATAGTAAAAAAATTAGGGACGCAAGTGAGCCTCCCTAATTTCCTACTATTGTAAAAATAATATTTATCTGCTAAATCTTACTTTGCAGCGTTGAATTTTTTTACAGCTTCTGTTAACCTTGGTAATACTTCAAAAGCATCTCCTACGATACCGTAATCTGCTGCTTTAAAGAATGGCGCTTCTGGATCTGTGTTAATCACAACGATAACTTTAGAACCGTTAACACCTGCCAAGTGCTGAATAGCTCCCGAAATACCTGCAGCAATGTACAAGTTAGGACGAATAGCTACACCTGTTTGTCCCACGTGTTCGTGGTGAGGTCTCCATCCAATATCTGCTACTGGACGAGAACAAGCCGTTGCTGCTCCTAATTCATTTGCTAAATCTTCTACCATTCCCCAGTTTTCTGGTCCTTTTAAACCTCTACCTGCAGAAACTACTAATTCAGCTTCTGGTAATGGAATAGCTCCTTCTGGTTTTTTAGTTTCTAAAACTTTGATTCCAGCTTCTCCTGCATTAGAAGTAAATTCTTCTACTTCAGCAGTACCACCGTTATTTTCTGGTTGGATAGAGTTTGGTAATAAAGCAATAACTTTCTTAGGCGTATTTACTTTAACAAAACCAAATGCCTTACCAGAGAAAACATTTACTTTCACTGTTCCATCTTCTGCGGGAACTGCAGTTGCACCAGCAACCAAACCAGCTTTCATTCTAGCAGAAACTCTTGAAGCAGCTGATTTCCCAACTAAATCGTTAGAAAAAATTACTGTTTCAGCCCCAGCGTTTTCAGCTGCTGCAACTACTAATTTTGTAATTTGTTGTGGATCTGTTCCCTCGAAAGATCTATCCACCAATACTTTATCTGCACCGTATGCCCCTAATTCAGCCAATGCTCCTGCATCTGCTCCACCGTTAGTTACAACCGTTACATTTCCAATTTTCTTTCCGTAAGTAACCGCTTCCATTGCGTTTTTCGCAATTTTACCGTTGTTACTGTTTACATATACTAATACTGACATGATAATCTAATCTCTTTTAAATACTACAATACCTTTGCTTCGTTGTGTAACAACTCTACTAATTCATCCATGTTTTCTGGATCAATTAACTTCACTGCAGATTTTGCAGGAGGTAAATCAAAAGAAACAAAAGATGTCATTGCCTCTCCACCAACTGGAGCAACAACCTCTAAAGGCTTTGTTCTAGCAGCCATAATTCCTCTCATGTTTGGAATACGTTGTTCTGCCATTCCTTTTGCACAAGAAACCACGATTGGCAATTGAGCTTCTACAGTCTCTACACCACCAACGATTTCCTTATCCATCTTTGCAGTTGTACCTTCAACATCCAATTTAGTAGCCAAAGAAACGAAAGGAAGATCTAACTCCTCTGCAATCATACCTCCAACTTGAGAACCGTTGTAGTTGATTGTTTCTTTACCTGTTAATACTAAATCAAATCCTTTGTCTTTTGCGTAAGTAGCAATTTCATTCGCAACTTGGTAAGCATCTGTAGCTTCAGCATCAACTCTTACTGCATTATCTGCACCAATAGCTAAGGCTTTACGAATAGTAGCATCGTCAGCAGCTGTTCCTACAGTAATAGTAGTTACAGTTCCTCCCAAAGCCTCTTTCAACTCCAATCCTCTCACTAATGCATACCACTCATCGTATGGGTTAACAATATATTGAACTCCATTCTCATCAAACTTTGTATTCCCCTCTGTAAAGGCAATCTTAGATGTTGTATCTGGAGATTTACTGATACATACTAATATTTTCATGTAAATAAGTTTTATTTCTTTTCCCCACAAAAATAACAAAAGATTGATTTCTGCTGTTGCTGAATCGGGCATAATGACACGGACTTTGTTAATTCTCTTATTTTTTCACTGATATTCCTTTCTGTTCTATTCTTTAAATAAATATTTTTGTAGTTTTGGCCTCCCTTGTATGACCGCGTGAAGCGGGACATTTAACATCGTATTAAATGAAAGACATACGGGGCAGGTTAAGATACTAAGAGCGCATAGGAAATTGTTGGTAAATTTCTTTTGATCGCTTGAAAAATAACACGATAGTTCTGCGGTTTAGAACTTCGTTTTGAATGACTTTAAATATTGACTGATGAAAACTGTACAGTTTAGAGAAGCTTTAAGAGAGGCAATGTCTGAAGAAATGCGTAGAGATAAAAACGTATTTTTAATGGGAGAAGAAGTGGCCGAGTACAACGGTGCTTACAAAGTTTCTCAAGGTATGTTAGACGAGTTTGGACCGAAAAGAGTAATTGATACTCCAATCGCTGAGCTTGGTTTTGCAGGTATTGGTGTTGGTGCATCTATGAATGGTTTAAGACCTATCGTAGAGTTCATGACGTGGAACTTCGCTATTCTTGCAGCGGATCAAATCATTAACAGTGCGGCAAAAATGTTGCAAATGTCGGGTGGACAATATCACTGTCCAATCGTATTTAGAGGTGGTAACGGTACTGCTGGTCAGTTAGCCGCAACTCACTCTCAATCTTTCGAGGCATTTTACGCACACGTACCAGGATTAAAAGTAATCACTCCATCTACTCCGGCAGATGCAAAAGGATTATTGAAATCTGCAATTAGAGATAATGACCCTGTTGTTTTCTTGGAGTCTGAGAAAATGTACGGAGACAAAAACGAAATTCCAGAAGGTGAGTACTTAATTCCTATTGGAGTTGCGGATACAAAAAGAAAAGGTGCTGATGTAACTATCGTTTCATTTGGTAAAATCATTAAAGTAGCTCATGCTGCTGCTGATGTATTAGCAAAAGAAGGAATCGAATGTGAAATCATCGATTTAAGAACTATTCGTCCTATCGATTACCCAGCAGTTGTTGAGTCTATTAAGAAAACAAACCGTTGTGTGGTTGTTGAAGAGTCTTGGCCATTGGCTTCTATCTCTTCTGAGATTGCTTACCACGTTCAACGCTACGCTTTTGATTACTTAGATGCTCCTGTAATGAGAGTTACGCAAACAGATACTCCTTTTGCCTTCTCTCCTACACTTATCGATGAAGCATTACCTAATGTGGATAGAATAGTGAAAGCAGTGAAAGCAACACTTTATAGAAACTAAAAGACAAAAATCTAAAAATATTAAGTCGAACTATTTAGTTCGACTTTTTTTTGTACGTTTGTTAAAAATATTACCATGGTAAATATTACGATTGCAACATTTTTTATCTTTAGTTTGCTGGCACATATCTTACAGCAAAGAAACAAGCTACAGTATTATAAAAGATTGCACTTTACTGTGCTCGGAGCAGGACTATTGCTCGTTAATTATTCAGCATTTGAAAGTCAAGTAGAAGCTACTCTTCCACTCCCCTCTTTCTTGTTAAGTGTGTTAGGATTATCTTTCATATTCGCGATAATTTTTAAGCGAATTACCAGTATTGCCTTTGCCTTCCTGCCTGTATTGGCCAGTTTTGCATTCTTATTATTACCTGCATATGAGTTAAGTTATTACGGTAATGTGATAACCGAAAATCAAAAACTTTTTGCCTTTGCACTGTTAGGAGCCATTACTCCTGTTTTAACGCATGGAGTTAAATTACTCGTTTCGAGCTTGGTCGTTAAGTTTGGAAATGTAATTTGGAAAGAACAACAAGAAAATCAGTTAGAAACTTTAATTACTTACACCTTCATAGGTGGTTTAACTTTGATGAGTGCACAAGTAATTGGAGCACTAGGTTTAATCGTGGCAGCAACGTTTTACTTGTCTACCACGATACTTTCAGAAGATAAATTAGGAATCAATAACATTCTTGCTTTCTCTGCCTCTGCCAGTCTTTTCTTACTCACTTTAATTCCCTTCTTACTTACGTATGGAAACTTTGAAGTTTTAGACTTTTCAAGAGGTGAAGTTCTGGCAGGATTATTTGTATCAGGATTGTTATTAATGTTTCACAGAATCTTCTTGCGATTTGCGACCAATTCTCAAACAAGTTGGAGTTATTTGTATATCGCCAAGAATTACCTTTTCCCTCTTTTCATCACATTTGTATTGGCCATTCTTTATACGCAAAAGGAAAATTTAGGAGGTATTTTATCTCTTTCTGCATTAGTTATAGGATTAGCGATTCTTACTCCGATTAAATCCTATTCTTCAAACAGAGTTTCTATACCCGTAGATTTGGGAGTAATTGCTATGGTATTATTCATGCTTCCTTACATAAAACCCGTAGAAATTGAAGAAAAAAGTGATCTCGAACTGATACAGAAGGATGAAAAGGTAAGTGTTGAAGAACAAAAAGGTGAATCCCTAGAAATTGCCAAAGGAAATTGGGATGTTGTTAGTGATAAATCGACACTAAAATTTGCCTTAGGTCCAGAGAAAGCAAGAACAGAAGGAGTATTTAATGAAATCAAAGGAACCTTCCAAGTGCCTGCAGATATTACAAGAAGTAAATTCTTTATTCAGATACCCGTGGAGAGTTTATCAACTTTTGTTGACTTACGAGATGATCACCTGATGGAAGCGGAATATTTCGATGTTGAAAAATACCCAACACTTTTATTCAGATCTAACCAAGTGGTTGCGAATGGAGATGAGTACACAGCAAAGGGAAGTTTTAAAATGAAAGGAATAGAAAGAGAAATAGATGTTCATTTTAAAGTTTTAGGTGTAGCTGATGCTGAGGATAAAAAAGTATTGATTTTGAACGTAAAATCATCACTCGACAGAACTAAATTTGGAATGGACTCAGACCCAAGTATTGGAGATATCGTAGACTTTGATTTCCAAGTTCAATTGGAAAAGTAATTCTATCTTAGTAGTATGGTGAAGAATCTTTGTAAAACCATACTACTATTTTTTTGTCTTTCTCAAG
The DNA here is from genome assembly GCF_033720595.1 of Lishizhenia sp. GTDB lineage: Bacteria > Bacteroidota > Bacteroidia > Flavobacteriales_D > Crocinitomicaceae > Lishizhenia. The sequence continues at coordinate 10,282 of NZ_JAWWCF010000021.1, forward strand.
GGTTAATTGCAACAGCTCAGCCCCTGCAAAAGGATAAAACTAAAAAGCTTGTTGCCCATTCGAGTTTATTGGGACTTTGTGTTTCAACCCCCATTGTCTTACAATCTGTATGGTACGACAAAGCAGCTTCCTTTCACATTGTAAATGATGGAGACAGTTGGTTGGGTATGGACAAAACAGGTCATGCGTTCAGCGCCTATCACATACAAAAACAAGCCCAACACCTTTATATATGGGCTAATTATTCTCACAACAAATCAATCCTCTATTCTGCAGGAATTTCAATCCTCTTTCAATCTAGTTTTGAAGTTTTAGATGGATTTCAAAAAAAATATGGATTTTCTTGGCCAGACATGTATGCGAATGTTAGCGGTATAGCTTTGTTTTCCGCTCAACAATTCCTTTGGAAAGAAGAAAGAATTCGTCTCAAATTTTCCTATTCACCCTCGCCCTACGCAAAACTTCGCCCTGAGGTGTTGGGACAGAATTTTCAAGAACGATTGTTAAAAGATTACAATGGTCAGAGTTATTGGTTGAGTTTTTCTCCCTTTCAACTTTTTAATTCTTCTCTCCACTTTCCTAAATGGATACAGTTGAGTTTAGGTTATTCTGTCAATGAAAAGGTTAAAGGAAGTGAAAATTATTTCTCGACTACTACACAGGAATACCATGCGTATTCTCAATTTCTTTTCAGCTTAGATTTCGATTTTTCGCAAATGAACATACGCAACAAGTCCCTTAAAAAAGTGCTTTCCATTTTCAATACTTTAAAAATTCCCTTCCCTGCATTGAGTTTTTCTCAAAATCAGATTCATTTTCACCCCCTCTATTTTTAAATAAAAAAGCCGCATCCTTTACAGACACGGCTTTCATTCTAATTCCTCTAATCAAGGTTTATTCTTCAAATTTCTTTAAGAGGATACTGGCAATATGTCCTCCAAAACCAAAGGTGTTAGACATTGCATACTTCACATCTCTTTCTATCCCTTTATTCAATGGGAAATCGAAAGCATCCTTGTATTCCTCTTCTATATTCTCTGTATTCGTTGTTGGAGGAACCATATTGGTTTGCACTGCCTTTACACAAGCAATTCCTTCCACAGCTCCTGCAGCTCCTAACAAGTGACCTGTCATGGATTTGGTACCTGAAATTGTTAAACTAGGATTTTCTCCAAACACACGCTTTGCAGCAATTAACTCTGAGATATCTCCCAAGGGTGTGGAAGTTGCGTGCATATTTAAATAATCCAAATCTGTCGCTTTAATTTCGGCTTCTTCTAGAGCTAAACTCATCCCTAATACCGCACCATCTCCTTGAGGGTGAGTTCCTGTTAAGTGATAAGCATCAGCAGCCATTCCACCACCAACTACTTCAGCATAGATTTTCGCACCACGTGCTTTAGCATGTTCGTACTCCTCTAAAATCAAGGCCCCTGCACCTTCACCCATCACAAATCCATCTCTGTTTGGATCGAAAGGTTTAGAAGCTGTTGCTGGATGATCATTATTCGTTGATAACGCTTTAGCAGAACCAAACCCACCAATAGTAGCTTCGTTTATCGCTGCTTCAGATCCACCCGTAATGATCATATCTGCTTTGTTCCACTTAATATAGTTAAAGGCATCTATCATTGCTGTTGTTGAAGTGGCACATGCGGAAACCGGACAGTAATTCACACCTCGTAAACCATAGCGCATTGAAATAACTCCGGCTGCTATATCTACAAGTATTCTTGGTATAAAGAAAGGAGAAAAACGCGGTGTTCCATCTCCCTCTGCATATTCCTTAACTTGATCTTGAAAGGTTTGAATTCCACCATTTCCAGATCCCCAAATCACTCCAATTCTATCTTTGTTAAGTGTATCAAAATCAACTTCACTATCTTCTACAGCTTGCTTTACACTCACCAAAGCATATTGCGTAAACTTATCGTAAGTCTTGATTTCTTTACGGTTGAAATGTTCTTTTTCGTCGTAGCCTTTTAATTCACATGCAAATTTCGTTTTGAACTTAGATGTATCAAAGGATGTAATATTGGCACCTCCATTTTTTCCTTCTAAAAGTGCGTTCCAATATTCCTCTACATTATTTCCGATAGGAGTTAAAGCTCCCATTCCTGTTACAACTACTCTTCTCATAGTTTAAAATTTAGGCTGCAAATATGGTTAAAAAAATGAAGCAAATTTTGTTATTTTACGACAAGGGCCATCATCAAGTACGCGCTTACGACAAGCTGCGCTGCCATGTTGACCGATAATAAGTGAAGGCATAACTATTGATAAATGAAAACCGTGAAAAGATTCAACTACGTCAACGATGGTAACATGCTAGAGGCACTGCTCTACCCTTTTTTATTGTTATTGGTTTTATGGAGCGTGTACCTTATGGACTACACCTTTCATTTGGATCTCTATAAATATGGCGTACTCCCCAAAAGCATGGAAGGGTTAAAAGGAATCGTATTCATGCCCTTTATCCACTCTCAAAGAGATTTCACACACATCGTTAACAATTCCATTCCTACTTTTGTATTACTTGCTGCTCTCATCTATTATTACAGAAAGATTGCTCTCTACGTCCTCCTAGCGATTTGGATTGGTGGAGGCTTTTTACTGTGGAACATTGCCCCAAATACAGGAAGTTACCATATTGGGATATCAGGTGTGATATACGGACTCTTTTCTTTTCTTTTTGTAAGTGGTATTTTCAGGAAAAGAACTCCCATGTGGGCGATATCACTTTTTGTTATTTTTCTCTACGGAAGTTTGATCTGGGGTATCTTTCCAACAGAAAAACCAATATCCTGGGAAGGACACCTCTTTGGATTTTTGGTGGGTATTATTGCAGCTATTGCCGCCAGAAAGCAAGGCCCCAAACCTTTAAAGTATTGGTATGAAATTGAGCAGGACATGGGAATTGAACCACCCGATTTAGAGGGCATCTACAAAGAAAATTTACGGCGTGCTCAAGAAAGAGAAGAAATGCGCAAAGCTCAAGAGGAACAACAAATTAAAGCACAGAATGTGGTGTATTACTACATTCCTAAACAACCTGAGGAAGATAAAGATCAAAACACTGAGCAGTAGCCTTTGAACATTCTGTCCAGTTATCAAAGGGAAACTCCAAGATGATTAGTCCGGCTGTAGGTAGCATCAAAGGTTCATCTAAAAAGTACATCGCCAAATCTGATATACCATTATTGTGTCCGATGATCAGCATATCCTCCTTCCCTTGTTGCTCCCAGACAAACTTCATCATCTCCGCTCTTGAAGCTAAATACAATTCAGATCTTAACATAAACTCATGTTCTCCGAGCGCATCTTTGATTAAATCATACGTATGTTTTGTTCTTTGAGCAGATGAACAAAATACCTGAGGTAAATGAAAATTATTCTCCTTAAAGTATGTAGAAAGCAACTTACATTGACGTAAACCTTTGTCCATCAAATCCCTGTCAAAATCATTTTGATTCTTCTCAGCTTTCGCTGTTTTAGCATGTCTTAATAAAAATAATTTCATAAATAATGACTTTTGTTCCAACCTTATAAATATAAATAACGTTGAGGACTTTGAGGAGAAACTGAAGAACTATAAAGATAAATACATTCTCTTTCGTAAAATTTGATTAATTTGCAAATGCTAAACAGAATCAAAGGGATAAATAACTATATGCACATTGATACAGAATTATTGATTGCATGCGCTAAAAATGACCGTAAAGCTCAGAAGAAGCTTTACGAAGCGTGTTATGTGTTCCTGATGCCCAAATGTTTGCAATATCATAAAAACGAGGAGGACGCTCGCGCCATCTTTAATAAAGGTTTCTATAAGATTCTGAAAAATCTAAGTAAAATAGATTTAGAAGAAGTAATGTTTGCAGCATGGTCGAAAAGAATCATGGCAAATACCTTAATTGACGATTATAGAAAGAATAAAAATTACAAAACAAATATCAACGTAAAAGACAGTGATCAAGAATTGGATTACCACGCAAGTTCGAGTACGAATGAGGCGGTAAACTCATTTGGTCAAAAAGACATTATGCAGTTATTGGAATATTTAAAGCCTGCTGCAAAACAAGTCTTCTTAATGTACGTTGTAGAAGGATATAATCACCGAGAAATTGGTGAAATGCTCAACATGTCTGAAGGAACTTCCAAATGGCATTTGAGTACTGCGAGAAAAGAATTAAAAGAAAGATTAGAAAAATTAACTGAAGCTGAGTTAAGAACAAAAGTTGTATGAGTTTAACCGATAAAGATATAGATCAGTTGTTCAGAGAAGCAGCCAATTCGGCCCCACAAGTTGAGTTTAAAGACGCTTATTGGGACGAGATGAATGCTTTTTTAGATCAGGAAGAGAAAAGTAAGAGAGGTATCTACTCTATGCTTTCTGTTGGTATACTTGCTTTGATTGGTATTGGATCATTATTGTTGATCCCTAACCAAAACAAGTATGACAACAGTGTTGTGGCAGAAAAGTTGGATACGTTTGTTTCTACACCTGATAATATTGTTGCCCTAAAAGCAGCAAAACTTAAAGAGAACACTTCTAAGCAGGAAGTAAAAACAGCTTTCAACAAGAAGGAGGCTAGGAATTCTATTACATCAGTTAATGGTGAGAAGAAATCTATCTTAACTACACAGTCTGCTGTAGAAAATACGAACAAGCAAGTTTCTATTAAGGAAGATAAGCCTGAGAATTTCACTTCTCCATTTATTTCTGCTAAGGAAACAAGTAAGAATGAAAAACTATCAGCAATAGCGATTCCTGAAAAAGAGATTACTCAAGTCCAAAAATTAACGACTCAAGAAACGAATACTAATACGAATAAAGTTGATGTTTCTGAGAATGTTTCGCCCAAGCCAGTTTTATTAAAACCAGTAGCAGATCCTTTTGCGAACTTTGGAAAAAGTATAGAAAGACTGCATGTTGATGATCAAGGACCTCTATCTCAAACCTTTAACCCAAATGCAGATTTAAGTAATCTATTAGATTTTAAAAACTTGCAACGTTTGAAAGATAGAATGTATGTAGAGTTAGGGGTAGGAATCTCTGATAACTACAACAGTTCTATTGCAGGAAGATCTTTTGTATATAATGGTGCATTGAATTATGAATTCAGAAAAAATTGGTTAAGAGTTAGAGCGGGTATAGGAGCTAACTTAACTACAAACGCTAATATCACCTATACGACGGATGCTAAAATCTATGATTTCGGTAGTAGAAATTCGTCAAATGAACTTGTATACAAGGAACTCTACGATCTTTACTTACCATTAGAAATTGGTGCAAGTTTCAAGAAAGTGAGTTTTGGTGTTGGATTTAAATACAACTTCCTCAACCACTCTCGTGCTGAATTTAGAACTTACCAAGATGGTGCATTAGATGAAGAAGGTGTATACTACGGTTTAACTGAAGGTTTAAAACAAAATACTTCTAGTGCATACTTCTTTGTAGAGCGTAACTTATTTAGCCGCGTAGATTTAGGAATTAAAATGGGTACCTACCTTAATTCAAGAGCAACTTTTACAGAGCAGCTTGACATGGTTGGTCCGAACATAACTCCTAAATACGGATTTGTGTACTTAAAGTATAATTTTAGAAAATAATGAGTAGAATTTCTACCATATCGATACTTATTCTATTACTCGTTTTTACGGCTTGTAAAAAAGATGAAATGCCCGAATTGGTTGAATCCAATGACCCTGTTTTCATGGTCAAAGGAAAAATTGGCCAAGAAGACATTAAAATTGTAGCTGGAGATGACAACCAATATATGTACACTGGTTTTAGTGAACGTAATGGTGTGGACCTTTTCTACGGAGACATTAGCAATGAAAATTCTTCGTTTAAACTATCGATTCACGATGGTAATTTAGATAACGAGCATTTAGAATTGATTACCAATAAACCTCAATTCCGTTTTACAAGAAATGCTGTGCAGCCAACTTTTCAGTATGCAATAGATTCTTTTGCAAATAGCGTAAAAATTGCCGCAATTGATTGGTATGTAGATGGTGATTATTATTCTTCGAATTCTATTACACTATACGATCATGGTTTATTCAACATTTGTGCTGAAGTTACCTATGAAGATGGTGAAGTTGCAAAGCTTTGTAATGATGTTATTCTGGGATACGAAAAACATGCGATAGGTCAACCGGTACACATCGTAGGTTCTACAGGTAGGTTACGAGTATTCAATAACACTGTTTACCCTATTGATAACGTTGAATGGTATATCAATGGAACATTATTCTCTGACGCAGTTGAATTATCAACATCTGCTTTTACAGGAAGGGTTCCCATTACCGTTATCGTGAAATACAGCAATGGTGTTGAGAGAACGAAATCTATCATAGTAGATTTTGACTTAGAAGGTAAATTTATTCAAGACTTTTCTTTTGCTGAAAATACAAACCCATTAAATAACGACTACAGTATAGATTTACGTTTCAACATCAACGGAGAAACATGGATCAGTAACATTCCAGAGAACGACAGTACTTTCATCGATATTAATAAGTACATGAAGTACAAAAATAACGTGGATGGTATTCCTGTTTCAATCGCAGAAGGGGTTATTAATTGTAAGCTAAAACGACTTTCAGACGGAATGATTAGAGATGCAGAATTGGAAATGACCTTTGGTTTTCCTGAAAATTTCTAATTCATGCAAAAGTTTCTGACGCTTCTTGGTCTTCTATTAGTAAGTGGAGTAAGTACTGCACAAATCACTTTAACGGCATCAGATTTTCAATCGAGTTCAGGAACAGAGTTCTATTCTGTAACTAATTCAAATGTCGATTTTTCTTCAACTGGAGCTAATTACAATTGGGACTTCAGTAATCTAAATGAAATCAATCAAGATACTTTAACGTACAATTCCATTTCTCAAGCTTCATTTTTGGTCCAAGCTGTTTTTGGTCTCTTCGGTAGCTCAGATTATCAAGCCAATTACTTTACCGAAAATCAAGCTTTTGCTCTGGCCAACATTCCTCCAACATTAATGCCTATTACCATAGACCAAGTTGATGAATATATTAAGGTTGACAACAATGCTATTACAAAAGTAGGATACAGTGTAAGTATTCAAGGTCAAGGTATTCCTTTTGCTTCAGACACGATTGAAAGACTTTATAAACTTCCTTTAACTTATGGTGATATCGATTCATCACGCGCATATACATCCTTCGATTTAAACCCGATATATGATGCACAGCTCAAACAATACGTCCAACATTATTCTGAAGTGGATGGCTACGGAAGTATTACCACCCCCTATGGTACATTCAATTGTTTACGCGTACATCATATTATTGAAGAGTTAGATTCAGTATATGTATCTATTAGTGGAGGTGCAGGAACATGGTACGAACTCCCCCTGCCAACGAAGCACGTATATGAATGGTGGACCAATAACGAAGACATCCCTTTGTTGCGTATTGAAACAAATGAAAGTTTCGGAATACAAACAATTACTAGCACACAGTACAAAGACAACATTTCTGTTGGAATCCAGAGCTTTGAAACCGCATTGAACCTTGAGATTTACCCCAACCCAAGTTCTACTGAAGTAAATTTCTCTCAACAAATTGATCATCTAAACATGTACACAGCTACAGGGGCATTAGTTCTTTCGAAAGAAAATGTATCCATGATTAACGTTTCTTCATTCCCAAAAGGAGTTTACCTTTTAGAAATTACCCTCAAGGGGAAGAAAAAACAAGAACGACTCGTCATTCAATAACCCTCTTTATTCACTTATGTTCTTATCTTTGCCCTAAAGGCAAACTAGTCTATCGCTGCTCCATTTGGAGGAGAGGAAAGTCTGGGCAGTAAAGAGCACCGTACTTCCTAACGGGAAGGGTTCGTTTAACGAATACAGAAAGTGCCGCAGAAAATAAACTACCTCGTTTACGGGGAAAAGGTGAAATGGCGAGGTAAGAGCTCACCGCGCTTATGGTGACATAAGTGGCAGGGTAAACCTTACGGACTGAAAGATCATGTATACCGAGGCGCACAGAAATGTGCTAAGAATTGCTCGTTCGACTCGGAGGGTAGATCGATAGATGCTAAAGGCGACTTTAGTACTGGATAAATGATAGACACCTTTCTAAGGACACAGAACCCGGCTTATGGTTTGCCTTTTTTTTACTCTACATCCATCAAGCTTCCTACTTCAACACGGTATTTTTCAATCACGTTTACAAAAGCTTTTGGATTGTCAGTTGCTTGAAGTGTAATAAAGAAATCACCTTTGTAAAAACTACATTTAACCACTTTATAACTTCCTTTTTCTGTTGGAACCATCTTTGTATCACTCGGTCTAACAAGTCTACCTTCGAGCACATTAATTCCTCCTGTTAAATCACCTACGTATTCATTGATAGGATTTTTATAAATATTTTCAGGAGTATCAAATTGAACGATTTCTCCTTTTTGAAGAATCGCTATTTTATCCGCCATTTCCATGGCGTCATCAGGATCATGTGTTACAAGGATAGACGGAATATTCTGTCTTCTTAAGATGGTAGATATTTCACTCCTTACCTTTCTCTTCAGCGATTGATCTAGACTCGAAAAAGGTTCATCCAGTAATAACAAATCCGGATTTACAATAATACTTCTAGCAATGGCAACACGTTGTTGTTGTCCACCCGATAATTGATGGGGTCTTTTCTTTGCATGTTCTGTTAACTCGAAAATACTTAAAAAATCATTCAACAAAGCCTCATTTTTATCGCGTAAACCATAGGCTATATTTTGCTTTACATTCAAATGCGGAAACAAGGCATAATCTTGAAAAATAACACCAATATTCCTATGCTCTGTTTTTAAAAAAGTAGAAGCATCTTGCATTACCTTTTCATTTACCATTACATTTCCTGTATTGGCAAATTCCAATCCGGCAATAATACGCAGCAAGGTTGTTTTACCAGAGCCACTTTCTCCAAGTAATGCCACAATTTCATTTTGTTCTATGGCAAAACTCACCTCTTTCAATACTTGCGACTTACCGAAGGACTTGGTAATATTTTCTAACTTAAGATAACTCATTTTGTAGATTTATTAGAGCGCATTAATACCAAAGAAACCACCACTCCCAAAGCTATTAACAATAATGCATAGGGTGCTGCATCTGTAACACTTTCTGCTACTTTCGCTTTCTTATAAGCCTTTGTTGCCAAAGTTTCAAAATTGAAAGGTTGAAGAATAAGGGTTAAAGGTAAATCTTTCAAAACATCTATAATGACCACAGCAAAAGTGGTAAATATTCCAAACTTTAAAATGGGAAAATTCACCCTTAAAAAAGTTGCAAAACTTGATTTACCCAAGACTCTGGAAGCATCGGGCAAGGCATCTGGTAACCGGGCATAATTCGCTTCTAAAGTATTATACCCCACAGCCATAAAACGAATGACATAGGCCATACTTAAAAGGAATAAACTTTCAATTCCCCAGGCATAAAAATCACCATCTTCTTGCATGAAAAAAGCAAAGCCTAAAACGGCAACACCTATCACTGCACCGGGAATAGCATATCCCAAAGTAGATAGATTCGCTATTAAACTCGATTTCCAGCCCTTGTTTAAGTATTTATTATACAAGAGTAATAAAGTAATGATTACGATAACTAAAGCAGGAATAATGGCTACCCTAAACGATTCTAAGGTTGTACTAAATAATTCCTCATCCACCAGAGATTTCGGCGTAAAAAAAGAAAGATATATCAATTGAGCTACAGGCACTACAAACCCCAAAAAGAAAGGAAGAAAAGCCAAAAAAGAAAACAACATGGCTTTGGGACCTTTGAGCTGCTTTAATTGAAAATCACTGCTGTTTTTCTTATCGGAAACACGCTTCATATTTCTATATACAAAAAGACTTCCGAAGATCACCGAAATAAAAACAAAGGCCAAGGCACTCAAGTAAAGCGAACCTGAAAAATCCATTTGTTTCGCTTGAAAAATTCCGGCTGAAAAGGTTTTTACATTAAAGTAGCTCACCGCACCGTAATCGTTAATTACTTCCATGATCACCAAAACAGTTCCTCCTAAAATTGAAGGTATTGCCAAGGGTAAGATTAAGGTAAAAAAGCGTTTCATACTCGAAACACCTAAAGTAGATGCTGCTTCTGTTATCGCTTTATTCTTACTTGAAAAATGTAAAAGACTAGAAGAATACACGTAGGGGTATAATGCGAATCCCAAAAAGACCATTAACCAACCTTCCGTTAACACGTTCACATCCCATGCAAAAATTTCTTTGGGTGTAAAGAACAGCATAGACAACTTCGTAAAGCTTCCTGTAAAAGAGAAAATACTTGCATAAACAAAGCCCATGATATATGTAGGAATCGTTAATGGAAGTACATTGGCTTTTTCTAAAAACCTTCGAAGCGGGAAATTAAAATTGGCAACAAAATAAGCAGTAGGAACAGCTAAGAGTATACTCACGGCACTTACGCCAAGAATCATGCGCAGTGTAGTGTAAATTAAATCTGGCAACACATATTCTTGAATGTGCTGAATATTTTCATTTGTACCATCGGCAAAACCCTCTAATACAAAAAGGAGAGGAATAAAAATTATTCCTCCCACAATTGCGGAGACAACGCCCCAAGTTCTATATTTTTTACTTTTGAAATTCAATTACTTCCAACCCGCTTTATCAAACATTTGAATAGCCGTAGCATTCAACGCTCCAATTTGTTGTAAAGATAAAGTGTCTTCTTTGAAAGTTCCCCAAGATTGAACCAACTCACTCGCCGGCACATTCTTATTTACTGGGAATTCGTAGTTAGCTTCTGCCAATTGCTCTTGCGCTTTTTCTTGTGCTAGGAACTCTATCAACTTCAATGCATTCTCTGCGTGTTTAGCACCATTTAATATTCCTAAACCACTGATGTTAATGTGTGTACCTCTACCCGCTTGGTTTGGGAAGAAAATATTTACAGACTCACCCGCTTCTTTTTCCAAAGCATCCTGAGAATTCAATAGTTTACCTATGTAGTACGTATTAACAATAGCTAAATCCGCCTTTTCCGCAAATACAGCTTTCACCTGATCTCTATCATTTCCTGATGGTTCTTGGTACATGTTATTTACCACTCCAGTTGCCCATGCAAGTGCTGCTTCTTCTCCATTGTTTGCAATGATAGATGCTAATAATGACTGGTTGTACACATTGTTGGATGCTCTAACAGCAATTTTTCCTTGCCATTTTTCATTCGCTAAATCCTCGTAAGTTGATAACATAGATGTATCTACTCTATCCTTAGCATAAGCAATAATACGCGCTCTTTTTGTTAAACCGTACCACTTCCCGTTTTCTTCTCTCAGGTATGCTGGAATGATAGAATCTAAAACAGCCGATGATGAATTTTGAAAAAATCCTGCCTCTTGTGCTTGGTATAAACGCGCAACGTCTGCCGTAAAGTAAATGTCAGCAAAACCTCTGTCACCTTCATTTTTCATTCTAGACAATAACTCCTCAGAGTTACCAGGAAGTATATTTACTTTAATTCCTGTCTCCGCTTCAAACAAATCATACAAAACTCTATCTACTTCATAGTGACGATCTGTGTAGATATTCAACTCTTCTTGAACTGCTTCTACCTCTTTTTCAACTTCTTTAGTTTCTTCTTGTGAAGAACCACAAGATCCCAGTACAAATGCCGAAGCAAACACTAGTGTTAAGGTGCTAAATTTAATCTTCATTATTGTGTTTATTATCGTATAAAATTTCTTCAATTTGTCCACAAATATAAGCTTTTGAATTAAGGATGTGACTACCTTTTTTATGGTAATATATTGATTAACTTTGCAGAAAATACAGCACAGTGAGTCAAGAAGAAAAAAACAAAAAGGCAGAGAAAGAAGCTTTAAAACTGAAGCAATTACTTATTCAATTGAATACAGGTGATACAGATCAGCAAATCAAGGCTTTAAAATCTTTACAAGTTCACGGTCAGCCTAAAATGGTTGAAGCACTTGTTCGCAAACTAGACGGTGATATTGAAGAAAAGGTAGAAAAAGAAATTATAGAATTTTTCTGCTCTATCAAAGACACAGGAGTTGTTCCTTTCATCATGAACATCATTAATGAAAATCAATTCCCAAATCAACGTCAGAAATTATTAAATACACTTTGGAACTCTAAAGTAGATTACTCTGAGTATTTACAAGATTTCGTAAACATTGCTGTTAATGGAGATTTCATGGATGCTTTGGAAGCCATCACAATCATCGAAAACTTGGAGGGTCCTTTCGAGGAAGAACAAGTATTGGAGTCGCAATTGCATTTAACGCGTTACATAGAGAATGGAAAAACGCAAGATGAACAAAAAGCGTATTTAATCAGTGAGATTACTGTAAAATTACAAGAAATAGAAAGAGGATTGGGGGCTTAGTTGCCTTCTTCCTCTTTTGGAATTACATACAACTTAATTCGAAGCTTTTCTTTCTTTTTCGCATTAGAGCTAATCACTATCACCCTATCCTGCCAATAAAACTTCCCATTTGTATCAAAACTTACCTCAAAAAAAGAAGTGTCTCCGGGTGCGATAGGTTCCGTTGTAAATTTTGTTTTGGTACAGCTACAACTAACATCTGCAGCATAAATAAACAAAGGAGCATCACCTGAATTCACAAAATAAAATTTATGTTTAGCTATCTCCCCTTCTTTGAAGTCACCCAACTTTACAGTGGTTTTCTCCAAAAAATGAAACTCCGCCTCCTGACCGAAGCCAAGGGCGGAGTTCAAAGCTATAAATATGATCGCGAAATATAGCCTCATCAATATATTAGTTTGCTGGTGCTCCAGTTCCATTTGCTGGTGCTCCACCTTGCGCTGGAGACTTCACTACACCTTTAATTCTGATTACCATAGTTGGAGAATTCACTGCGTTAGAAGTTAATGTAACGCTTTTTGAGAATTGACCAGCTCTTTTAGTATCGTACTTCACTTTAATTACTCCAGTTGCTCCTGGTGCAATTGGTTCTTTTGGCC
>NZ_JAWWCF010000022.1:0-22430 GCF_033720595.1 Lishizhenia sp.
GGGTAAAAAACAAAAGAAGTTTTCTCCTACCATCATCTATTTCTTTTTAGGAAAATTGGGGTGTTTGAATAAATTGAAAGCCTGCTCTACATGGCGCTCTTCATGATATGCCACATACAATAGAGCATCTCCCATACGTAAACGGACGATACGAGATAACGAAATAGGAACTTTGGTTCTTCTTAAATTAATATGTTTTGCACCTTCTAGGATCTTTAAAAATCGATCTTGACCTGTTACAAACTCTTCAATATCATTACCGGTTACCATACTTGGATCAAGGCTAGGATTGTAGTTCTTTTGCGCATTGAACTTTCGTTTCACATTCTTTGCTCTTCCTAATTTCATACTTTTCCAAGCTGATTTTCCAAGGGGAGAAGATACAAAGGGAGCTTTTGCTTCCCTGAATTTCGTGTTTTCAATTTTATCTTCGAAAACAGGGTGGTAATATTTAGCAAATTGATTGAGATGGGCAAAAATCTCTAATAGATTCCAAGTGTGCTCATTTGGGCGCCAAGTTTTCTGCTTGTCGCTCAAGTGTTTAAACTTTGATTGGATTCTTTTGATTTGTTCTTGACTCAATTGTGTCAGCTCGTCCACCCAGCTATTTAATACCACTGTTTTCATTCTTTATATCTTCTGAATCAAAAATAACATCAAATTCTAATAGCGCAAGATAAATAAGGCCTTTTTGTAGAGTTTTCTTGAGCATTATTTTCTGAGTTACTTTCCGCATGTATATTGCCAGATTTCTTTTTATTTTCGCAAGTGAATTAAAGATGTATATCTGATGGAAAAACCTTTGATATTAGTAACGAATGATGATGGTGTAAACGCAAAAGGAATTCGTTCTTTGGTAGAGGCCGTTCAAGAGTTTGGAGATGTGGTAGTTGTGGCTCCCGATAGTCCGCAAAGTGGAATGGGACATGCTATTACTGTGAATAAACCCCTTCGATTAACAGCTTCTACTGTATTTGAAGGGATAGAAGCTTACACATGTACAGGTACGCCGGTAGATTGTGTAAAACTCGCCATCTATGAAATCTTTAAGCGCAAACCAGATATTCTTGTGTCAGGTATCAATCACGGGGATAATTCTTCTTCAAATGTTTTGTATTCTGGAACTATGTCTGCAGCTGTAGAAGGAGCTATGGAGTCGATCCCAAGTGTTGGTTTTTCTTTGTTAGATCACGGTTCTGATGCAGATTTTACGACTTCAAAAGTTGTGGTAAAGAAAATGATGCAACAATTGTTGACCCAGAAGTTTCCCTTGGGAACGTGTCTGAATGTTAATATTCCGAATTGTTCTGTTGAGGAACTGAAGGGACTTAAAATTTGTAGACAAGGAAAGGCACATTGGGAAGATAGGTTTGACAAACGTTTGGATCAATTTGGTAAACCGTATTACTGGTTGACAGGTGAGTTTAAAAAAGTAGACAAAGGGTCAGAGGCAGATACCTTAGCTTTAGATCAAAATTGGGCGAGTGTTGTTCCCATTCAATATGATATGACTGCCCACCATTTAATTCCTGAACTAACTGAATGGGATTTATAGATTATGAGTTTTAAGCAAAAAATAGATAAACCGCTAGTAGGTGGAATTGTTGCATTGGTTTTGCCAGTGCTTGGTTTTCTGTTCTTTAAAGAATTGAATTATGCGCATAAACCATGGGATCAACTATGGAGGTTTATGAAGGCCAGTGCGAATAATAGAAATGAGTTAGTGATCTTTCCTTTAATCCCTAATTTAGTCCTCTTTTACTTTTCAAATTATCAATGGAGGTGGGATAAGTTTACCCAAGGACTTGTGTTTGTTACAGTAATCTTGGGATTAGGAGTAGTGATTAGTTTAGTGGCATAGGATGGAACAGAAAAAGTTATACATAATTGCAGGTGAGGCGAGTGGTGATCTTCATGGGTCTAACCTCATTAAATCCCTGCAACAAAAAGATCCATCTGTATCCTACCGCTTTTGGGGAGGAGATAAAATGGAGTCCCAAACGAAACAGAAAGCTGTAAAACACATTCGTGATTTGGCTTTTATGGGCTTTGCCGAGGTGGTAATGAACTTGAGAACCATACTAGGGAATATCAATTTTTGTAAAGAAGATATTTTAAAGTTTAGGCCAGATGCAATTGTAATGATTGATTATCCCGGATTCAACCTTCGAATAGCTGAATGGGCAAAGGAACAAGGGATTAAGGTTATCTACTATGTTTCTCCACAGATCTGGGCCTGGAAACAAAATAGAGTGCATAAAATAAAGAAGGTAGTAGACAAAATGTTTGTTATCCTTCCTTTTGAAACTGAGTTTTATCAGCGCTTCGATTATGATGTAGAATATGTTGGACACCCTTTGTTGGATGCAATACATCAATACAAAGCCAATAATCACCCCGTTTTTGAAAATGATGATAAAGAGATTATTGCCTTATTACCGGGGTCTAGAAAACAGGAAATTTCGAGAAAATTACCGGTAATGTTAGAGGCAATAAAAGACTTCTCTAATTACAGAGTAGTTATTGCGGGAGCTCCTTCCTTAGAGGAAGAGTTCTATACTTCTTTTCCATTGCCTAAAGGAAGCGAAATAGTTTTTGGAAAAACCTACGATGTATTAAACGTGGCTACGGCTGCATTAGTAACATCGGGCACAGCTACATTAGAAACGGCTTTGTTTAAAGTTCCTCAAGTCGTATGTTACAAGGCTTCACCTATTTCTTATCACATTGCAAAACGATTGGTCAAAATCAAGTATATTTCTTTGGTAAATTTGATTTTGGATAAACTATGCGTGGTAGAACTCATCCAAGGAGAATGTAACCCTAAACGTATCGCGTCCGAATTGAAAGCTGTTTTACCCGGTGGAAAGAAACGAGAAGAAGTACTCAAGGATTATCAGGAGTTGGCAAAACTTTTAGGAGGTGGTGGAGCCTCTGATCGTATTGCTGATGGAATATTAAAGACAATATAATTTACAGCTAGTGAAGACACTTATTACCATATTCTTTTCTCTTTGTCTGAGCGCATTGTTCGGTCAAGAAATGAGAATAGGTGTAGTAAGATCTCACGATGTAGACCGCGTCATCTTTTCTTACTTTAATGGCAGTTATAATGTTTACGGTGATACAGCGCGATTAAAAACCATCTTACCTAATGAATTTGTTGATATCCGCTACAGGTCCAACGATAAGGTGGAATTGCTTTTTGGTGTTCAATCCTTGGGAGTGTTCGATTCCATTCAACTCAAACAAACGGGTAAGGATTATGGATTGCGATTAACGCCAAAATCGCCCAACAGACATGAAAAGCAATACTTGGATGATTTTGTGATTTTCGCAAAGCGTGGACATTTGACCCTCGTGAACCTTGTACAAGAACATCATTATTTAGCCGGTGTGGTTGAATCTGAAGGAGGAGGTGGTAAACCTTTGGAATATTATAAGGCGCAAGCCGTAATTTCTAGAACTTATGCCAGGGATAGATTGGATAGGCACAGAAGGGATGGTTTTCAATTGTGTGATCAAGTGCACTGTCAGGCGTATCATAACCGACAGAAATATACTCCTAGTATAGACACGGCGGTTCAAGCAACTTCTGGAGAAGTGATGGTGGATGAACACAATCATATGGTGGAAGGTTTTTTTCATGCCAATTGTGGTGGACAAACGACTTGGACAGATTACGTTTGGCGTCATCGAATTCCTTATTTGGCACCTATTCAAGATAGTTTCTGTATATACACGGTTCAAGCCAATTACACCAAGCGAATACCGAAAAGTGAATGGAGAAATTATTTGGTGAATCAATTAGGCTATCCAGAAAAAGACCCTGTTTATGGTCCTTTACTTTACAATTTTATTCAATATGATAGACAAAAGTATTTTCAAGATGAAACTACAGGAATAAAGTTAACAAGTCTACGTTACAAGTTTAAACTGAAATCTACCTTTTTCTCGTGTTATGAAGATGGGGATGATGTAGTGATAGTAGGAAAAGGATATGGGCATGGTGTAGGACTGTGTCAAGAAGGTGCGATGGAGATGGCAAAGAGAGGATTTACCTATGATCAAATATTAAAGTTTTACTTCTCAAATATCGAAGTGATAGGGAATTATAACGAAATCTTTTTTACCCAAGAAAACCCACAAAAAGATAATGAACTTTTGTAGGTTGGTAACTTCTCATCTTATTTCCTTTTAATTCCATGTATTACTTGTGAATTCTTACTAATTTTGTTTTATAAGCTAAAGATCGAAGGAGATTAGAGAATGATAGATGAAAGAAGACTAACAACAGAAGAAAAGGCACTTAAAATCAATTTAAGTACTGATATCTACGGTTCTTTCGCCGAAATTGGTGCTGGACAAGAAGTAGCGGCTAATTTTTTTAAGGCAGGAGGTAGTTCGGGAACCATTGCTTATACCCACTCAGCTTACGACATGACTGTTTCTGATGCCAAGTATGGTAAGGCACATCGTTATGTTTGTGAGGATAGATTACTTACTATGTTAACAACGGAGTACGAGTCGTTAACAATGAATCTTCCGGATAGAGCACCAGATACGAAGTTTTTTGTATTCAGTAATACAGTAGAATCTTTAAACTATCATAAAACTAATCAAGGTCAAGGTTGGGTAGGTCTTCGCTTCCAATTAACACCAGAAAGTGAGCCTAACGATATTATTTTGCACGTAAAAATGCACGATAATAGCAACCGAGCACAGCAAGATGCTTTGGGTATTTTAGGGGTTAACCTAATTCATAGTGCCTATTTCCTATCACATGATATGAATGAATTTCTAGACGCTTTGGTACATCGTTTACCTAGAGAGCGTATGGAAATTGATATGTTGCGTGTTAATGGACCAGACTTCGAAGATGTAGATAACCGTATTATTGCATTAAATCTTGTAAAAAGAGGTTTAACGGATGCTACGATGTTTGACTTGACTGGAAATGTATTACAACCAGCAGCAGCCTTATATAAAAAGAATATATTGTTGATGCGTGGGCGTTTTAGACCTGTTACTAAGGTACACATTGACATGATAGAGGCGGGAGAAAAATTATTCCGCAAAGAACCAGATGTAAAAGAGGATAATGTAAGAGTGGTGTTTGAGTTAACGCTTAAAGATCTTACGGCAGACGGTAAAATATCAGATAAAGACTTCGTAGATAGAGCAGAGCTTTTAGGTTCTTTAGGTTACACTGTTATGATCTCTAACTACTTGAAACACTACAAGATGGTTGACTACCTTTCAACCATTGCTAGAGGTAAGCAAATGGGTGTTTTAGTTGGTATATATAACCTTCAGACTATTTTCGATGAGAAGTATTACGATAATCTACCAGGTGGTTTATTAGAAGCTTTTGGTAGAGGATTTGGTCATAAAGTGAAAATGTATGTTTACCCAGCGAGAGATGTTGAGACAGGTGAATTGTACAAATTTGAAGATGTAAGAATTCCAGAAAAATTAAGAGGTTTACTGGATTTCATGATCGCTAATAACAAACTAGAAGGAATAGAAGAATACGACGAGAAATTGTTGCATATACTTTCAGACGATGTGCTTTCCAAAATTAAGGCAGGAACTAAAATTTGGGAAGAGGATGTACCACCAAGAGTGGTGAAAGCAATCAAATTCCTAGAGCTATTTGGTTATAAAAGGAAGAAAGAAAAAGTAACGCAAGATTAAAAATATTCAAAAGGAGGTAATTAAATACCTCCTTTTTTTATGTCCAATACTTGTAACAGTTAAAGCTTAGATGTCACCTTGAGTATAAAACTATTAGATTTTAAATCTAACCCTATTTCCAAATGCTAATCCTTAAGTTATGAGTGAGTTGTGAATCAGTCTTTATATGCTTGCATATAAGTATTTGTGCGAGAAGGAAATAGAGGTCTAATTTTACCCCAAGAAACTCTTCTATTCCTAGAAAAATTGCTATTTTAACTTCATCTTACTTCAAACTACTCCTTTTTATATTTACGTTGAATCCAATTACCTCTATTAGGTGATTGTGCCTCGTTAATTTATGGGATAAATCTAAATACGATAGTATGCATTATACACATGATTCAGAGGAAAAGAAGAGATTACAAGCTTTAAAAAGCTATTCCATTCTTGATACACTCCCAGAAGAAGATTATGACGGTATAACGAAGATTGCAGCGCAAATTTGTGGTACAGAAATCTCACTTGTAAGTCTTGTGGATGCGGATAGACAATGGTTTAAATCTATGCACGGTATTGATGTACATGAAACACCCAGAGAATATTCCTTTTGCTCCAGAGCTATTGTAAGTGAAAAATCAATCTATATTATTGAAAATGCTAAAGAAGACCCTGTTTATAAAAACAATCCGTTAGTTACGGGACCTCCGCATATCATGTTTTACGCAGGTGTACCCTTGGAAGGTACCGATGGATTTAAATTAGGGAGTTTATGTGTTATTGATTCTAAGAAAAAAGAATTGACACCTGAGCAAATTGAATCTTTGTTAGCCTTGGGAAGACAGGTTGAGAATTTATTAAAGCTCCGAAGAAATCAAATCGCTTTGGATGAGATGATAATGGAACTTGAATTTAAAAACGAAGCTTTAGAACAGTTTGCTTATGTTGCTGCGCACGATATTAAATCGCCTTTGAACAACATCAGAGCCTTGGTTGATTTAATCATGAAAAAAGACGGTGATTCGTTGAATGACGGAGTATTGACCAAGTTGAAAATGGTTGAAAATACGTCAGGTAAACTCAAAAGATTAGTAGATGCTTTACTTGAATATTCGCAGGTAGATGCCAAAGTGAATGAGTTAAAGGATGTTGATGTTGAAGAGGTCATGGAAACAATTGTAGGTTTACATGGAAACGAAAGTGTAGATATTAAAATAGATACAACCTTGGATAAAATATTCTTTAGCGAATTGTCCTTGTATCAAATCCTTCATAATTTGGTGGTGAATGCCATAAAGTACAATGATAAAGACAAGGCGCAGATAAAGATTAGTTTGAAATCGAAGGATGATTTATTTGTTCTTTCTGTTCAAGATAATGGAGTAGGGATTGCTCCAGAGAACCATGAGAAAGTTTTCGAGAGTTTTACGACTTTGAAGACCAAGGATAAATTCGGTAATTATGGTAGTGGTCTAGGACTTTCAATTATTAAGAAAATTGTGGAGCAATATCAGGGATTTATACATGTTGAAAGTGAAGTAGGTAAAGGAAGTACTTTTATTGTTGAAATACCCAAAGCGAATATTAAAAATTAATAGTCAAGCTTCCAGAATAGGAGAGGACTTCAAGAAAATATACATAGAAAAAAAGGGTGATCGTTCGATCACCCTTTTTTTTAAATTCTTTTTCTTCTAGGTCGCATGACGCGTTTTTGTTCAGATTCTTCTCTACTAGAGTTGTCTCTATCAGCGTTAAATGTTCTTTTAGGTCTATCTTTAAAGTTATTGGTTGGTTTTTTCTGGTTATCTGGTCGAGAACCTTTCGGTGATGCTATTTTAACATCCAAAGCTCTTCCATTCACTTCAACACCGTTCAAAGCTTGAATAGCAGCAATGGCCTGATCGGTGTCTTCCATCTCAACGTATCCAAATCCTCTCGATTTTTTTGTTTTCTTATCGTAAACAACATGGGCGTAACTAACTTCACCGAACTGAGAAAATGTTGCTTTTAAATCTTCTGAAGTAATACCAAAGTCTAAATTGGCAATAAAGATATTTGTCATCTAAAAATTATTAATCTAATGCAGTATGCACCACAAATGTACTGCTAAAAGTTCTTAACTCAAAATCAACAATAAATCTCTGTAAATTAATTCATAATTGTTAGAATATTATATTTGCTGTAAATATTTGTGGGTTATGAAGATATTGATGCTTTTAAGTGTTGCGTTAGTTGTTTTATCATGTAATAAGGTAGATCCAGAGGAGCAAGCTAAAATCGATGATCAAATTATTCAAGATTACTTGGAGACATTTGAAATTGTAGCTGAAAAACTGGATAATGGCTTGTACTATTCTGTAGAAAAAGCAGGAACGGGCGAATACCCTACTGAAAACTCTGATGTTCTCGTTGCCTACAAAGGTTATTTCACTAATGAAAGTGTTTTTGACGAAAGTGAGCCCGAAGGTGTTGCTTTTAATTTACAACAGGTGATTGAAGGGTGGAAGATAGGTATTCCGCTTTTCAAACAAGGTGCTAAAGGAACTTTGTATATTCCATCAGCTTTAGGTTACGGACCTTCAGGTGCAGGTTCTATTCCACCCAATCGTGTGTTGATATTTGATATTCACTTAATTGAGGTGTACTAATCTACTCCAAAGGAGTGAACATCATTGTGGTTTTCCTCAATTCCGTCTTTTAATTTTTTGATAATTCGAGTGAGTTCGAAAATGTCTGGCGTTGCATTGTTTTTTAACCAGGCAAATCCTTTGTACCCATTTTGTTCTCCATCGATGGCCTCAGCCATATAGTATAAGGCTGTGAAGTTGTTCATTTTAAGCCATTGTAAAGCTTGTTGGTTCCCTTCTGCTGCATTAATAAAAGCCATCAGGTGGGGATATCCATTTTTCATCAACCAATCTCTCGCTTCGTCCTTTAATTTAAGGGCATATGTAGCCATAAATAATTCTTCAAAACCATTTTCATTGAGGTAGTTCAACAAATCAGTGTTGCCCTCAATTGCCTTTGCCCAAGCAATGATAATCTTTGGGTGATAGGTAAGCTCCTTACTTTCTAGTTTTGTGACCTTTTGAATACTTACTTGTCTTTTTTCTTTACGCTTTTTATTGAAGAGTCCCATTTTCCTTTACTTGTAAAAATTTAACATGTGTTGAACCATTTCTTGCATTGCTTTAGGGATTACATTTTCCGTCCACGGGTGTTTGCTTTGGAAGGTGTGTCCCGCTCCTTCAATGCTTACAAATTCTCCTTTTGTTGCTAGTGCCAATGAACGAGAACAAGCGAGTTGAACAGCTTCATCCTGTGTTCCGTGTATGTGTAATGCAGGTTTTTCGAATTGTTTCAAGTTTTCTAAGATGTTTAAATCTTTTTCATGGTTGAAATAATCTGTGTAGAAGCTATAATAGTGAGGCATATCTTGCTGGGTACGGCTATTTTTAACCGTGTAAACACCCTGGTTTTTCCATTTGTCCAATGCTTCTCCTTGAATAAACCTGGAAGCGAAGTCATCTACCGAAGCTAAGGTTGTTAACGAAGAAACTGTAGAGGTTTGCGCTGCAACTAAACTGGCAATACCACCTCCTCTGGAATGTCCGATAACATGAATTTTGGCAGAAGGATACATATCGTGAAGTAAATTCACCATAGTATGCGCGTCATGTAATTCATAACTATACCGGTTTTGCGCAAAAGCATCCAAATCAGGAAAGTCTATTGGATTGTCTACGGTACCTCCGTTGTGACTAAAATTAAAGGCACAGTATCCAAATTTTTTAGCTGTGAAAGCACTTCCCATGAGCGACCAGGCTCCCCAGTCCTTATATCCTTTATAACCATGCATAAATAAAAGGATTTCGTTGTTCCAGGTATCTGGAATTTTTAAATCGTAGACAGATTTTCTACCTGCTGCACCTGTATAAATTTCGTTCACTTTGTCTATCCTCATTCTATTCACTGCTTAATCTTCAAAAATACCTTCTATTTACTAAAAATGATAACCTAAAACTACTATTTTTAGGCTGTAATGACGATAATGAGATTTTTTTTCGGAGCCTTGATTTTCTTAACTCTTTCTGGTTGTGGCGCTTCCTTGGGAGATCGTATAGATTCTAAGAATTTACATGTATACTACATGGATGGAGTAAGTGCACAAGAGGCAGTAAATTTTGCTACATATTGGAGAGATAACGGTTTTGTAGGAGAAAAGAAACAAACCATACAACTGATCAAAAATGAGTATGGTGAGTTGTTGGTTAAACTCATTGAAGATAAGAAATACGAACTTCAGGGGTTGAGTTTAGATGAACAGGCGATGTTGTCGAAATTATCGCGTACACTAGAAAAAGAGGTGTTTAGTGATACTAAAGTGAGGGTAGTGCCTTGTGATAATACATTTAGACCTCTTGTAAAACAGTAATATGAAAATATCCGCATCTATATATTCAGATAAAAAACGTCCACTTAAGGAGGTTATAGAAGATTTAGTAGCACATAATGTAAACTTGTTGCATGTAGATTGCAATGATGATTTATCGGTTTTTAATGATATTGAAGCCATCAGAAGGTGGTGTGATTTGCCGATAGATTTGCATATAATTACTGAAAAACCTGAGCTTTATTACGATAAGTTAAGAGAGGTTCCTGTAGAGTACCTTACTTTTCAATATGAGCAACTGCCTCAAGATTTTAATTTACCCTTAGATATTAAGGGAGAAAAAGGTTTGGCCATTACAACACCAACATCTATTGAGGTGTTCAAAGATTTTGAAGATTTTGATTTCTTATTGGTCATGGCAACAATACCCGGACAAAGTGGCGGAGTGTTTGATCCAATCAATTTTCAGAAAATTAGAAACTTCAAAAAATTATACCCCCGAAAAGCAATTCATGTAGATGGAGGAGTGAATGCCGAGGTGTCTTTTATTCTCAGAAACTTGGGCGTTAGATCGAGTGTTTCGGGGAGCTACTTGTTTAAAAGTGCTAGTGTAGGAGAGGCTTTGATGAATTTGACCAATCGGGAGCATGTTTCCTCTTTTTGCGTGAAAGATTTCATGGAAATGCTCCACGATGACATATTTGTGTACATAGAAGGACTTAACTTAGAGAAGATACTTACAGCGATAGAAGTTGGAAATAAAGGGTTGGCCATCGTTAAAAATATAGAAGGTTTGTTCATGGGGATTATTACGAATGCCGATGTACGAAGGTTCTTATTGGCGAACATTACAGATATTTACTCGGCCGACGTAACAGAAATGATAAATAAAACACCGGTAGTTATTGAGGAAACAGCAACGGTTGAGGAAATGTTAAATCACGTGAAAGCACAAGCATTTCCCATCTCGTATTTACCTGCAGTATCCCAGGAAAATAAGGCTGTTGGAATGATTACTTTTGTAAACCTGATAAAAGGAGAATTATGATAATACATTTAAAAAATAATATAAACGAGCAGGATGCTCACCATTTAGCGGAAAGCGTACAAGCCTTCTATTTTAAAGATCAAGAAGGAAAGAAAGTATTGGTAACCTCTTCATCTGTGAAAGAATTACCACATGAAGTTGAAGGTAAAGTGAATGACTTTTGGGTATTTCCAAATGACATGCAGTTGGCTTCAAGACAGTATAAGGAAGAAACAAGAAAAGTTGCTATCGGTGATACTGTTATTGGTGGGGATACCGGTAATACAATTTTAATTGGAGGACCTTGTTCCGTGGAGTCAGAAGGACAAATTAGAACTTCGGCTGAATTGGTAAAAGGAATGGGGTTAACTACGTTAAGAGGTGGTTGTTATAAGCCTAGAACTTCGCCGTATAGCTTCCAAGGATTAGGGTTGGAAGGATTGAAACTTTTGGCCAAAATGCGTGAGGAGTACGGATTAAATGTGATTACAGAGGTTAGAGATGCAACACATATTGATGAAGTGATTGAATACAGTGATGTGATTCAAGTAGGAGCAAAGGCAATGTATGATCAAGGTATTTTAAGAGCTTGTGCAAAAACTCAAAAACCTGTTTTAATTAAAAGAGGTTTTGGTACAACCTTACAGGAATTTGTTCAAAGTGCTGAGTTTGTATTATCTGGAGGAAATGAAAATGTAATTCTGTGTGAGCGTGGAATCAGAACCTTTGAAACGAAGACTAGATTTACATTAGATTTATGTGGTGTTGCTTATTTACAAGAACACACAAATTTACCGATCGTTTTAGATCCTTCTCATGCTATGGGACATGCATATGGTGTAATTCCATTAGCAAAAGCTTGTGTAGCAATGGGAATTGACGGTTTATTAATTGAAGCGCACCCAACACCAAAGTTGGCCAAGTCAGATGCTTCACAGCAGTTAGATCATGAAACTTTCTCTCATTTAATTGATGAATTAAATCCTGTAGCACAAGCGGTTGGATACAAAATAGTTTAGTGCATGTATTTAAAAGAGAACTTAAGTTATTTACTTCAACAAAAAGACGTAGAACTCGACGAATTTTTAGATAGAAATGAAGTGGAGCACGTGGATGAATTTTCTATTGATGCATTGAATGAAATCTCTGAGCATTATCAAATAACTTTGAGAGACCTACTTTTTTCATCCTTCGAAAAGAACCATGAAAAACTGCAGAAAATTAAATTATTGATTTTAGATGTGGATGGTGTAATGACAGATGGTGGAATGTACTTTACCGAGAATGGTGATCAAATTAAAAAGTACAACACCAAAGATGGAATGGCCATTATGCATCTAATCAAAAGGGGATACCAGGTCGGTATTATCTCGAGTGGTTTTAAAACTGAAATGGTTAAAGCTAGGGCTGATCTTTTAGGTATTCAACATTTTTACGTTGGTAGAGATAGAAAGCTGGATGTATTACAAACTTGGTGTAAAGAGCTTAATATTAGCTTAGATGAAGTGGCAATGATAGGTGACGACATCAATGATTTAGAGGTTATGGAGCGTGTAGGAATTGCCGCTTGCCCGAATGATGCCGTGGATAAAATTAAAAATGCTGCAAATATTCATTTAAGAATGAATGGAGGAAAAGCATGTGTACGTGAGTTTATAGATAACTTTTTATTACAAGAGGCTATTTAGTCACTGTAGTGCAAACATATTTAGGTTGAGGGTGGTAATTAGGTTTATCACCCTTAATTTTTATTCCTAATCTTAAAAGTGCATCGTCAAATCCTTTATTCTTTTTGTTCTTTTTCATGATTTCTTGGTATTACTTCGTTTAAAGTAGTCAATAAATATGCCAATCACCGTAAAATCCCTTTTAATTGTAGAGAATATTGACTCAAATATGCTAGGAATGCATAAAAAAAGGTCAAGCTTTTACAACCTGACCTTTTGACATTCGTTTATGTAAGGTTTATGACACTGGCGTCGCCTTTAAGTTGTGTTCGAAAACCTCAACTAAAACTTCGAGTGCATAATCTATTTCTCCTTTGGTTGTAAATCTAGAGAAAGAGAACCTTGCGTTTGGTCGCGTAATATCTGCGTTTATCCCCGTCAATACATGCGATGCATTTACCGATCCTGAGCTACAAGCAGACCCACCTGAACAAGCTATTCCTTTTAAGTCTAACGTGAAAAGCAACATATTGGCTTTCTCTGTTTTAGGAAAACATACGTTCAAAACAGTGTATAAGGATTTTTCAGGAGTGATATCCCCGTGAAATTTAATGTCCTCAAATCTATTTTGTAGTTGTTCTATCATGTAGTTCTTCAAGGCTTGAACATGAATTTGATGTTGTTCTAAGTCTCTATCTGCAATTTCCATTGCTTTCGCTAAACCAACAATTCCATATAGGTTTTCGGTACCTCCTCTAAATCCTCTTTCTTGACCACCTCCGTATATAAGGTTACCAATCTTGATGTCTTTCTTGATGTACAAAAATCCTATTCCTTTTGGTC
Source organism: Lishizhenia sp. (assembly GCF_033720595.1). GTDB lineage: Bacteria > Bacteroidota > Bacteroidia > Flavobacteriales_D > Crocinitomicaceae > Lishizhenia. The sequence goes on from NZ_JAWWCF010000022.1 coordinate 13,607, forward strand.
CATGGAATTTGTGAGCGGCACAAGTAATGAAATCGATATCTAATTCTTGCATGTCAAACTTGTAGTGAGACATAGTTTGAACTGTATCAGAGTGAAAGTATGCACCGTGCTTACGACACATTTCACTTACTTTTCTTAAAGGAAGTAAATTTCCTACCTCATTATTACCGTGCATTAAGGAAACAAATGTTTTTCCGTTTGCATTGGCTAACAATTCTTCAAGATGGTCTAAATCAACATGACCTTTATCGTCAAACTTAACAAGTTTGAATTCTATGTTTTTTTCTTCGCAGATATTCTCTACCGTATGACCAACAGCATGGTGCTCGATAGGAGAGGTGATAATGGTTTTACAACCTAATTCTTTCACCGCAATATTAATTGCCATATTATCTGCTTCTGTTCCTCCAGAAGTAAAAATAATCTCAGAAGGTAGACAGTTAATGATTTTTGCAACCGTCCTTCTAGATGTTTCGATTGCTGCCTTCGCTTGTCTACCGTAATAATGCGTAGAAGATGGATTTCCAAAGCCGTCTTGTAGGTAAGGAATCATTGTTTCCACGACTTCAGGGTCAATAGGAGTAGTTGCTGCGTTATCTAAATAAACTCTCATTGCTTTCTTCTAATTAATTTAATGCCATAATATCATCCATAATACGCTCAGCTAATTTATTAGCCATGTCTGTATTAGAACTTTCTGAATAGATGCGGATGATAGGTTCTGTATTACTTTTTCTTAAGTGTACCCACTCTTTGTCGAAGTAAATTTTAACACCATCTGTTGTGTCAACTTCTTTATCTCCGTATTTCTCAGCCATATTTGACAATATTTCGTCAACGTTAATTTCTGGCGTTAATTGAATTTTATTTTTAGAGATCGTGTATTTTGGATAGCTGTCTCTCAAGGCAGAAATTGATTTTTTCTCTTTGGCTAAATGACTTAAGAATAATGCAATTCCAACCAAGGCATCTCTTCCGTAGTGTAAAGCAGGTAAGATAACTCCACCATTTCCTTCACCACCGATAACAGCATTCACAGCTTTCATTTTCTCTACAACATTTACCTCTCCAACAGCAGATGCAAAATATTCATTACCTGACTGTTCAGTTACGTCACGTAGAGCTCTTGTAGAAGATAAATTGGAAACAGTTGCACCGGGTGTATTACGTAAAACATAATCAGCAACAGCAACAAGTGTGTACTCTTCACCGAACATAGATCCGTCTTCACAAACGAATGCTAAACGATCCACATCAGGGTCTACAGTGATTCCTAAATCAGCCTTGTTCTCTAGAATAGCATTCGATAAATCTGTCAAATGTTCTGGTAACGGCTCCGGGTTATGTGGGAAGTGACCTGTTGGTTCACAATATAATTCTGTGATGTTAGATACACCTAGTTTTTTCAATAATGCAGGAACAAATATTCCTCCTGTAGAATTTACAGCATCAACAACGATTTTGAAGTTGGCAGCTTTAATCGCTTCAACGTCTACACCATCTAACTTTAATACTGCATCAATGTGCTTTTCTAAATAAGTATTGTCTACCGTGTATTTTCCTAAATCATCTACTTCTGCAAAAGTAAAGTCTTCTGCTTCCGCAATACGCAAAACTTCAGCTCCATCTGCAGCAGAAATGAATTCACCTCTTTCGTTCAATAACTTTAAGGCATTCCATTGTTTAGGATTATGACTCGCCGTAAGAATAATTCCACCGTGAGCTTTTTCCATAGCTACCGCAACTTCAACCGTTGGAGTAGTGGATAAACCTAAATCTGTTACAGAAATCCCCAATGAACGAAGGGTAGATACTACTAAGTCAGAAATAATTGGTCCAGAAATACGGGCATCTTTTCCAACGACAACGCTCAATTTCTTTGCGTTATTTCTGTTTTGAAGCCAAGTACCGTAGGCTGCTGCAAATTTAACAGCATCAATAGGAGTTAAACCTTCGTTTACTCTTCCTCCTATCGTTCCTCTTATTCCTGATATAGATTTGATTAATGTCATTTATTCAAAGTTTTTTTTAAGTCCAACCATTTTCATACAAGCAATCGCACATTCAATTCCTTTGTTTCCGTGCTTACCACCAGATCTATCTATTGCTTGTTGAAGGGTGTTATCTGTTAAAACACAAAGAACTGTAGGTTTATTGTATTTCAATCCTACATCTTTAAGTCCTAATGTCGCTCCTTCACAAACAAAGTCGAAATGACGCGTTTCTCCTTGTATAACTGATCCAATTGCTACTACACCGTCAACATCTGTATATTCATACATGTATTGCGCAGCAAGCGGCAATTCAAAGGTTCCCGGTGCAAAACGAACGATAATGTTCTCTTCTTTCACACCATTTTCTAAAAGTGCTTCCTTCGCACCTTTTAATAAATTCAGGGTAATGTTTTCATTCCATTCAGAAACAACGATGCCGATTTTAAAATCGGCACCATTAGGAACATACTCCTGATTATATTCTGATAAATTTCTATTCTCTGTTGCCATTATTTAGCTGTTGAGTTGCTTGCTCTAGCTTTGTACTTTTCAACTGTGTTTTGATTAGCAAAAGCTGGATATTCATCTATAATTGTCTGGTAAATTTCTGTAGCTTTTTCAAAGTCTTTAACTTCTTCACATACTTTTGCAGCTTTGAATAGGAAGTGTGGAGTAGTTAACTCATTTTTTCTTCTTTCAGCAGCTGTAACGTAAGCAGCAATACCATCTTCTAAGTTTCCTAATTCAACGTTGCAGTCTCCTTCTAATCCTTTTGCAAGAGAAGCTACGAATTCGTCGTTTAATTCAACTCCTTCTACTTCTTCTAAAGCTGCTTGGTAATCTCCTTTGTCAAAGTACAAACTTGCCAATTGAAATTGAGCCATTTCTCCTTGGTTGTACCCGTCGTACTCTGCTACTTGATTTTCGAATTCGGTGATGGCAAGGTCTACGCTATCTTTTTGCAATAAACTGATTGCTGTAGAATTGTAATCTGATGCTTCAGCTTCTCCTGGCTCAACAATTAATCTGTTGTATCCAAAGATTCCTAAAACAATCACAACAATAACTCCTACTGCAATTGTAAATCCTTTAAGAACTTTGTTTCCTTTTAATTGATCAATAAGTTCTTCTGTGTTTAAATTTTCATCCATTTATTTAGCGTTTTTAGCGTTGCAAAAATATAATTTTTTTTTAGGGTTTCATACTATTTTGTGAACAAGATGTGGTTAATAAAAGTGATTTTACTTCCTATTCTGTGAAAATTTCTATTTCATCCATAAAAATCCACGTTTTTCCTCCCGCTCCAAGGTGCCATTCGGGGCATGGGCCAAAATTATTTACTTTCAATTTAATATAGCGGGCATTCGCTGTTTTAGGTAGTGTAACCGTCGTTTTTTGTTCTAAATTATATTCACTTTCCAGGGCTGTTTCAGCTACTGTAACTTTGTCTGTATTTAGTGTATTTCTATTATCATCTAGGTAGCTTACCTCTATACTTTTGGGTAGGAAAATCCAAGCGTTGATGTATTGAAGTAGGGAGAGTTGAATGCTGTCTATTCGTCGGGTAGTATCTAAGTCGATAATTAGTTCTACATCTTTGTTTTCAAACCCTTGATATAAACCGGTTCTGTAATTGTTTCCAGATTTTAAACCGTCCATCAAAGCTTGCTCATTACCGCCGTTATACTGATTGTCATAAGGAGTTAGCAAGGTATAGTTATAGTTGTTGTTATCCTTATTGAAGGAAGCAAAAATGGTTTTACTTTCTCCCATTTTAGTAGCTGTTTTAACAAAGATTTTACACGAATTGTGTATGTAGAAACTTTCGTTATAACTGTTCCAGTTTACTGCATTGTTTACACTGTAATAAATCGGTTGGTTGTCTACACTTTTTAAGGTGACTAACATGCTGTCTTCAAAAACACGTTGCGTACCAACGAAAATAGGGTTTATTAAAAAGTGTTCATCGTTAACATGAGATGATGGAGCCGGTAGTGTGTTACTTGTTCCGGCGAAGTTTAGTCGCCCTCCTTTTAATAAAGCATTGGCATTTATAGATAGGTTTTGTAATCTTCTGCCGTTCCAGGTAATGTGTCCTTGAGGATTATCTGTTTTTGTTATAGTAATTGTTTTGTTGTTTTCTAAATGAATTTTAGCACTGTCAACGAGCGGTAGGCTAAGATCGTAATAGGTAGCACCTGGCGTTACCGAATACATTCCTAAAGCGTTTAAGACGTACCAACTGCTCATTTGACCACAGTCTTCATTGCCGCTTAAACCAGCAGGGGTATTGCTGTATTGTTCGTTTAGGATTTTATGTATCATGGCTCTTGTCTTTTGTGGTTGTCCTGCGTAGTTGTACAAATAAGCCATGTGGTGCGAGGGTTCGTTACCATGGGCGTACTGACCAATTAACCCTGTGATATCTACCTGATGTCTGCCTTCTAAAGTACTTGAAGTACTAAATAACTGGTCTAGCCATTTTTCTAGTTCTTTTTGCCCCCCTAAAAGTTCTTTAAGCCCATCAATGTCTTGTGGGGCAAACAGTGAATATTGCCAAGAATTAGCCTCTGTGTAATTAAAATTCACTTCAGATGGTATGAATTTATCTATAAAAGCACCATTTGTTTTTGGTTGCATGAATTTATTCTCTGGATTAAAAAGGTTGCGGTAATTTAAACTTCTTAAATAAAATTCTTGCGCAATTTCTTGTTTATCCAAAGCTTCAGCAAATCTTGCTATACACCAATCATTATAGGCGTACTCCAATGTTTTTGAAACAGATTCAGCCTCATCCTCTTGGTTGATCATTCCTTGGAATCTGTAGAAGTCTTTGCCTAATTCGTCTGCATTTGCAGTAGCTATCATAGCTTCCAAGGCTAGTTCATGATTGAAATCTTGTATGCCTTTAAAGTAGGCGTCAACAATTACAGGTACGGCGTGATAACCAATCATACATCCTGTATAGTTTCCAGAAAGTTCCCACATGGGTAATTTTCCACCTTGTTCGTACTGGTTTAAAAACGTATGAATGAAATCAATGGTTTTTTCCCGTTGAGTTAGAGCAAATAGGGGGTGAGTACCTCTAAAAGTATCCCATAATGAAAAGACTGTGTATTGCTTGTTTTCTGCTGTGGACTGATGTACATGGAGGTCTGTACCTCTATATCTCCCATCCAAATCACTGAATAAATTAGGTGCGATAAAACTATGGTATAGAGCGCTGTAAAAGATGGTATCTATAGATTTATTAGAAGTAAATATCTCTATTTTATTGAGTTCCTTGTTCCAAGCTTGTTCATTTTGTGCTTTTACTGTTTCGAAATCCAAGCTTTCAATTTCCGATAGGTTTTGCTTGGCACCTTCTGTATCCACCGCTGATATACCTACTTTTAAATCTAACTCCTTAATCTTTGGTGAAAAGTAAATCAGGTATTTATTCGAATTTTCAATGCGTTCTATTGATGTGATTTTTTGGTTGCATTCTAAATGAAAATAGAAGTGTTGTTCATTGGCCCATGATCTTGAAATACGCTTTCCTGATACATGATAATTGTCCACTGTATTGAACTCAACATCAATTAATTGATCACGGTAATCTAAATCTAAAAGTATGTACTTATCTTGTTTCTTTTTAGGGAATTTATATTTGTGATAACCAGACCTTTTAGAGGTTGTTAATTCAATCTTTACTTGATCTTGATGAAGGGTGTTGCTATAATAGCCTGCATGTGCCTTCTCGTTATCATGTGAAAAGGGAATGGCGTAACTTTCATCGGCTTTAATATCATGTTTTCCTATTAACGGTAAGATGAGTAAATCGGCATAATCGGGTACGCCTGTTCCGCTTAAATGGGTGTGACTAAAACCGTGAATGGTAGTATCAGAATAATGATAACCACCACAACCGTCCCAACCTTCTTTTCGGGTATCCGGACTCAGTTGAACCATTCCGAAAGGAGAAGTTGCACCTGGGAAGGTATGTCCATGTCCTCCAGTACCTATGAAAGGGTTTACAATTTTCGCGTAATTTTCTTTAGGATTGTTATTGAGTTGTGCCTGACTATTGATGGCAAGAAAAGTGACAAGAAGTAGGTGTATCGTCTTTTTCATGATTTTAATATTTTGCGTAAGCTGCTGCACCTAAAATGGCTGCGTTTTTATGATGCAATTCAGAGCTAAGTACTTTTACCTTACCTTGATAGAGGTTTAAGATGTTCTTTTGTGTATAGTTATCCACTCTTTGGCGGAAATTTTCTCCGTTTTTAGCGATTCCTCCAAACAATACAAAGGCTTCGGGGTTCGAGAAACAAGCGAAATTTGCTAGCCAATATCCCAGTTTTTCTGCTGTAAATTCAACAATTTCTTCTGCAAATTGATCGCCATTTTCAGCAGCTTTAAAAATGTCTTGAGGAGTAGGACATGTTAAGGTTAATAATGGTGATGTGTCTTTATTTGGAGAGCTCAGAAGAGCTATACTTTTCACCATTCCTGTAGCAGAGCAGTAGGTTTCCAAACAGCCTTTACGACCACAACCACAAGGTCTACCTTCTTTTTCAACCATGACATGTCCAAATTCTCCGGCTGTACCAAACTTACCATCGAATACCTTGTCGTTTATAAAAATTCCAGCTCCTAATCCTGTACCCAGTGTAATTACTACGAATTCAGAAAAATCTTTGGCTGCTCCAAAAAGTTTTTCACCCACAGCTGCGGCATTTGCATCGTTGGTGAGTTTTGTGGGTAGTTTAAAGTAATTCTCAAAGTATTCGACGATAGGAATATTTACGCCCCACTTTAGATTAGGGGCATTTTCTATCATACCACTAAAAGTGTTAGAACTTGGTGCACCAATTCCGATATTGTTAAAATGGTGGTCTTTGAGCTTTTCCTCTATTAATTCAGGCAGCAGAGCAGGGTTTCTAACTTCTGAAGTCTTTAAATTTCCTTCGTAAACAATTTCTCCATTGTTGTTTACTAAACCAAAAGCTATGTTGGTTCCACCTATATCTATTCCTAGTGTAAAATCAGTTTGCATGTTCTAGTGCTATGTTCCATTCTTTTAAAAAACCTTCTTTAAAGTTTTGCATTACGGCATGTCTTTCTTGCCCAATTTTTTGAGCGGCATTCGTATTTAAAAGGTTTAGGAGTTTTAGTAATTTATCATCAAAATGCTGTAGCGAGTTAGCGGGGTCTGTACTAGAATAAATAGGGCGGTTTTTATTTCCGCCGTAAGCAAAGCATCTAGCAATGCCCAAATGTCCCATTGCATCTAGTCTATCCGCATCCTGAACGATTTTTCCTTCTATAGAATCAAAAGTTGGAGCTCCTTTACTGTAGCTTAAATTGGAAGTAATATGAAGTATTTCTTCTATCAGGTTTGAAGCTATTTTATGTTTTTCTAATAATGCTCTACACAGTTTAGGACCAACGGTGTAATCTCCATTATGAAATTTATGGTCACCAACATCATGGGTGAGGGCTGCTAGAAATATAAGTTCTTTATTGCCACCTTCTAATTGTTGTAATTGCAGGGCAAGGTGTATGACGCGTTCTATGTGCGACCAATCGTGACCACTTCCTTCTCCAAAAAAGTCAGTTTTCACAGCCTCTACAAGCGATTTGTATTTTACGTATAACTCCATCTATGACGATAAATTTAAAAGGATAAGCCCCTTGATGTACAAAGTGTAAAGGATTGTTTTTAACAAAAAGGAGAATGATATGTTAATAAGGGTATAGGAATCTCTTCTTTTTCCTTGATTTTTAATAGATTTCTTTTCTTACTAAAGTTTTTTCTTTCTATCTTTGCAGCCTTAATTATTAACGTGGGTTTCGTACCCAAAACAATAAACAATTATGGCAACTAAAATTAGATTGCAAAGACACGGGAAAAAAGGTAAACCATTTTTCCACATTGTAGTAGCTGATTCAAGATCAAAAAGAGATGGTAAATTCATCGAAAAGATCGGTACTTACAACCCAAACACAAATCCAGCAACTATCGATTTACAGTTCGAAAGAGCTTTATCATGGGTACAAACTGGAGCTCAAATGACAGATACTGCAAGAGCTTTAATGTCGTACAGTGGAGTTTTATACAAAAACCACTTGGTAAACGGTGTTAAAAAAGGAGCATTAACTGAAGATCAAGTTGAGGCTAAATTTGAAGCTTGGGCAAAAGAGAAAGAAGCTAAGATTGAAGCGAAGAGATCTGGTATCACTAAATCTTCTGAGCAATTAGCTGCTGATCGTTTAGCTGCTGAAAAAGAAGCTAACGAGAAGAGAGCTGCAGAAATCGCTGCTAAAAATGCACCAGAAGTAGAAGAGGCACCAGCTGCTGAAGAAGCTACTGAAGAAGCACCAGCTGCTGATGAGAATGCAGAAGAATCTGCTGAGTAAAAACATTGAACTATGAATAAAGCGGATTGCTTTAATCTAGGATATGTGGCGAAACTTCACGGTTTTAAAGGTGAAGTTTCGCTTTTTTTTGATGTCACAAATCCTTCAGATTATCACACACTAGATGCGGTGTATATAGACATCAACGACAACCTTACACCATTTTTTGTAGAATCTATAAAGCCTAAGCAAAAAGGTTTTGTACAAGTAAAATTCGAAGGAGTAGAATCTGAGAATGATGCTAAAGTGATTTTACGTAAGAATCTATTTTTACCCCTTTCTTTATTACCAGAATTAGACGGTTTGAATTTCTACGACCATGAAGTAGTAGGATGGAAGGTAGTAGATATTGAATACGGTGAAGTAGGTGTGTTAGAAAACATTATCGATAACAACGTTAATCCTTTGATCCAAGTTTTAAATGGTGA
>NZ_JAWWCF010000023.1:0-21567 GCF_033720595.1 Lishizhenia sp.
CTTCGTCAATAATTACAAATTATTCTCAGATCCAGACCATATACTTAGCCCATCGAGACCAGGATTGTCTCGCGTCAAATTTCATCCAACCATCAATAAGGAAGAAGTTGCTGCATTGAGTATCGCAGCATTAAAAGACAAGGTCAGAAGGCAAATTGAGAGCGGAATAGAATTGTAAAACCGAAGATTTGACGGTTTTCAAAACCATTAAGACAGCTAACTCACAGAGTTAAAATTACCTCCTACAGGTTTACGAAATCTCAATTTCTCAGCTACTAAAGGTCTAAAAATCTAAATTATTATTCTCTTTTATAAGCAATGATGAGAATCCTTATTAATTTTGTGGTATGAATATCAATGAAGAATTAGTAGATCACATTGCGCACCTAGCGCGCTTGTCGTTCGAAGGGGAAGCAAAGGATGCGATTATTGCGGACATGAAGAAGATTACAGACTTCATGGACAAGTTGAACGCAGTTGATACAGACAATGTAGAGCCTTTAATTTTCATGTCAGACGAAATTAACCGTTTACGTGAGGACGTACCTGCACAGACGGTTACACATGAGGAAGCATTAAAAAATGCTCCAAAGAAAGATTCTGATTACTTCCGTATTCCTAAAGTATTAGACAAATCATGAAAACTATCCTAACTACAATTTCAGCTTTAGTACTCTTAAGTGCATGTTCCAGTTCTAGTAAGAACAGTTTATGCGACTGTGTTGAAAAAGGTGCTCAAGTAGATGCATATGCACAATCTATATTAATGGATCCAGCGCATACGCAAGCACAAAAAGACAGTCTAGACATTTTAACCGCTGAACGCGATGAAGTGTGTCAAGAATTCATCGATATCGACCCTATGGAGCTCGAAAAAGAAAGAGCAAAGTGCGAAGGAATACAAATCAACAGAGATTAATTATACTATATAATAAAAGCGAAGGACTACTTTTTAAGTGGTCCTTTTTTTGTTCATTATTTCAGCCAATTACAACGCCTTCTCCATCACATAATCGTTCATAAAGAAACCTTCACCTATATCTATATCTTCTGTTTTGGTAATTTGGAAGCCGATGTGTTTGTAAAAATCTACCGCGGCATTGTAACGATTTACATTTAAGTTTAAACAAGCCAAACTCAATTCTTGTGCACGTTTTTCTGCAAAATCCATGAGTTGTTTACCCACCTTTTTCCCTTGAGCAGCAGGTAAAACGTAAATCTTATGAATACGTAATTTAGAGGCACCTTCATAATTCGGTTCCAAACCAATAAAGCCCAGATCTTCTTGATCTTTGTAGATGTAAAATTCATGTCCCTTAGAAATTTGCTCTTTTAAAGTATCTACATTATACATCCAATTGAGCATGTATTCTATTTGGTCGGGCGTCAAAATTTCCTTAAAAGTATCCGGCCATGTGGCGCGCGCTAAATCTTCTATGCGTTGTACCTCTTCTTGTGCAATTCTTTCTATCATCTTGTCGAAATCTAAGAGGGGTAAATGTAAATATTTTAAGTATTAAATCCATCTTTACCTATTATACCAAGGCTCTTCTCCCAGAATAATTATTGGGATCGGGCTAACGCTGCTACTCTCCCCAAGTAGCTTGAGTACGGGGTATTCGCTCATATCCCTAAGAGATTTTATAACTATATCCTTTTATGCTGTCTATTGCGTAGAGCATAGATAAAAATCAACAAAAGCATTGACGAACGGAGAGGGTGTGACTATAAATAATGTCGTATTTTTAATAGAAACTTTACTACTATGTACGTCAAACGCAACTACGGTTTTTTCATGACTTTTTCATGGACCCTCAAGCCCTTTCTCTTCGGTACAATCTATTGTTTAATCATATGTCTAGTAGCATATTTTCTTAAGACAGAATTTTCATTACCCTGGCAACCCATTAGTGTGATAGGTATTGCCGTGGCTTTTTACTTAGGTTTTAAAAACAATTCCAGTTACGACAGAACTTGGGAAGCTCGTAAAATTTACGGAGAAATTGTAAACGACTCCAGAACTTTTGGCGCCGCAGTTTGTGCTTTCGTTCAAGGTCCTAATGAAAAGCAAATAAAAAAAGAACTCATCTACAGACACATCGCTTGGCTCACCGCATTGCGGTATCAATTGCGATTAAGCAAAGAATGGGAACATAAAAATGAAAGGTTACACAAGCTATTCAATGCCTCTATGACCGAAGACTACAATACTAAAATAACCGATGAAATATGTGAACTTGTTAAAAAAGATGAATTAGATAAAGTAATCCAGCAAAGCAATAGAGCTGCGCAGTTATTAAAAAATCAATCTGTTCGATTGCAAGCATTGAAAGACCTAGACTATTTTGAGGATTTTAGACACATGGAGTTCCACCACCTAATTGCAAAGTTTTATGCAGGGCAAGGAAAAGCAGAACGTATAAAGAACTTCCCCTTCCCACGCCAATATGCTTCTACAGCCTTGTGGCTAACTTACGTGTTCGCGGCCTGTGTTCCCTTTGGATTATTAGACGTATTTGGAGGTTCATCCTTGGCATTTTTTGTTGTATGCCCTTTGATTGCCGGACTCATCATTTGGATCTTCTTTTTAATGGAAAAAATTGGAGATTACTCTGAAAACCCATTTGAAGGAACGTACAATGACGTCCCAATTACTTCTATTTCTCGCGGAATAGAAATAGACCTTAGGGAAATGATTGGTGATGCTAACATTCCAAAACCAACGGAGGCGCAAAATGGATTCATGTTGTAAAATAAAACCTTGTATAATTGTGTACTATCAGAAAACTTAAAAACCCACCTTCCACAGAGAACAGTAGATAAATTGTAAAACAGTGCTTTTGACTGGACATGTAAAAGATTACGAAACTTTTAGTTAAACAATTGATAACCAAAAAGTATAACAAGTAATTTCACCCTAACAAATCAAAGCATTATGAAAACACTAATTACTTTTGTACTGACTCTTCCTTTTATAATGAGCTCGCACGCGCAAACGCAGATAACAGCAAATACGCTAAACCCCACCATAGGCGCTACCGTAAAAACAAAATTTGAGCAAACTTTACCCATGAACTTTGAGCAAAATGGAACGAATGCTGTTTGGGACCTGTCTCAATTTTTCCCTTCTCAAGAAGATAGCTTTTCCTATATCAATGTTGCTGAAGCCCAAAGTCCAAGTTTGGCTCCCAATGCATCTTTCGTGAAACGCTACAACAGTGGAGAGTTGTTTGTAACCTTAAATGACAGTGCCTATGTGCACGAACACTATCAACCCTATCAAAATTCCGCATTCGTTTACGATTATGCAGTTTTATTTAATCTACCCATGCAATATGGAAACGTAGACACTAATAATTATTCGGGTACTCTTTCATTGGCTGGATCAACAACCCTTCAGGAAGTAGAGTCCATACATAGTGTTGTAGGAGAAGGTACTTTAATTACTTCTCAAACTACCTTTAACAACTGTATCAAAACGAAAGTTGTTAGAAACTTTAAAGACTCTTCTGTTGAGACACAATCTGTTTATTACTCGAGTGATACAACCTACTTTTGGTTTTCACCTAACTATCCCGACCCCTTATTAAGCATTAGTATAAGATACTCTTCTGGGTCCCAGCAAACCTTTTACTATACAGCCTTACAACAAATAACTTCCCTTTCCACGACCAAGAATGATATTTCAAAGTTAGAAGTATATCCAAATCCCTCCAATGGAATTATTACGTTAAAAGAACTACCGAAGACCGGAACTATAATCTTGACAGATCCATTGGGTAAAACCATTGTAACATTTCCTGTGGATAAAACGACTCAACAATTAGATCTGAGACACCTGGATAAAGGAAGTTATTTCTTACATGTAGCGGGAAAAGAAACAACACATACGCAGCAAATAATGTTGCAATAAACGCAAACCCTACACTAATCACATCTGTCTTCTTTCTTACTGATATTTATTAGCAACAGCTCCTCAGCTTTACTACAGTTGAGGAGTTTTTTCATTCTCCTTGTCAGTAAAAATCATCCCCATGAACCTCACATTACCAAAATTTAGACATGTAAAAAACCTTTTCAAACATATTGATTAAGAAGTTCTTAACTTTTACTTTTTATCTATTTTTAATCATGAAATTGTATACTTAACCACGGCACTTGTACTGTAATTAATGCTGTAAGAAATACATTGAAAAACGGATCTAACATGGCCTAGATTTTAGAAGCTAAAGCTCCTCAACTTAATTCAAGGTTGGGGAGTTTTTTGTTTAGACAACTAGAGCGCTAGATTTCTAGATACCTAGACGGGGCAATTCGAGGATTCAACAATTTAAGCATTTAAGAGTTTGAAGGTTTGATAGTTTGAGTGTTTGATGATTCAACCATTCAAAAATTCAACGATTTGATGGATTTGAAAATTTACGAGATTCACGAGCGGAGTCGAGTGGCCGGTGTCTAATGCAAGCTTTCTAAAGATTCAAAGGTTGGACAATTCAAGGATAGAGGATATAAAAAAGGGTTGACGCTTAACGCATCAACCCTTTTAAACTTTTATAGTTGGGCTTAAGCTTTTACCAATAAAAATTTAGTATCTGCTTCTGCTTCTATGTCTGCAACCATTGCTGTGCTTTCAACTGCACCTACTTCAATTCCTGTAGCCAATACCTCATCACAAATGTATGCGGCATTTTCTGTAATTGCTTTAGCGATGTTTTCAGAAGTTTCAACGGTTAAAGAGATCTTATCTGTAACCTCTAATCCTGCTTCTTTTCTAAAGTTCTGAATACGGTTAACCAATTCACGGGCAATACCTTCTTGCTTCAATTCTTCTGATAAAGTAATATCCATTGCCACAGTTAAACCACCTTCTGTAGTTACTAACCATCCTGGGATATCATCTGTCAAGATTTCGAAATCAGCCATGTCTAAAGCAATGTTTTCGCCATTTACATCTCCAGTCCATCCACTGTTTTTCTCAACTTCTGCAATTTCTTCCTGTCCCCATTGGTTCACCATTCCGGCAATTGCTTTCATGTGTTTCCCGTATTTTGGACCAATCGTCTTAAAGTTTGGCTTTATCTTCTTCACCAATACTCCAGAAGTATCCTCTAACAATTCAATTTCCTTCACGTTGATTTCAGAAAGAATCAAATCACTTACGTGCTCAATGTTCTTTTTGAAGGTAGCATCTAAAATAGGCACCATAATCTTCTGTAATGGCTGACGTACCTTAATTTTCTCCTTCTTTCTCAAGCTTAAAGCCATAGAACTTACTTTCTGAGCAATTTCCATTTGAGCCTCTAACGCTAAATCTATCGCTGCTTCATCAACTGCTGGGAAGTCTGCCAAGTGAACAGATTCCAAGTTGTGTTTACCAGATACTGCATTTAAATCGCTAAACAACTCATCTGTAAAGAAAGGTGCGATAGGCGATGAAATAATAGCTATCGTCTCTAAACACTTGTATAAAGTTTGGTACGCAGAGATTTTGTCTGTAGAGTAATCTCCTTTCCAGAAACGTCTTCTACATAAACGTACATACCAGTTACTCATCTGATCGTTTACAAACTCGTTGATTAGACGTCCTGCTTTCGTTGGTTCAAACGCTGCAAAGGCTGCATCTACGTTTTTCACCAATGAATTCAATTTAGAAATGATCCATCTGTCTATCTCTGGTCTATCTGCCAACGCGATATCATCTTCAGCATAACTAAATCCATCGATGTTAGCGTACAATCCGAAGAAAGAGTACGTGTTGTATAATGTACCAAAGAACTTACGCTGAACTTCTGTAATTCCGTCTAAATCGAATCTTAAGTTATCCCAAGGCTGAGCATTTGTAATCATGTACCAACGCGTAGCATCTGGTCCGTATTTCTCAAGTGTAGTAAATGGATCTACGGCGTTACCTAAACGCTTCGACATTTTTTGTCCGTTCTTATCCAATACCAACCCGTTAGAGATAACGTTTTTGTATGCAACCTTATCAAACACCATCGTAGAGATAGCGTGTAAGGTATAGAACCAACCTCTTGTTTGATCCACACCCTCTGCAATGAAATCAGCTGGGTGAGCACCAGAGTTATCTATTAATTCTTTGTTTTCAAATGGGTAGTGCCACTGTGCATACGGCATAGATCCTGAATCAAACCATACGTCGATCAAATCTGCTTCACGCTTCATTGGTTCTCCTTTAGAAGATACCAAAGTGATTTCATCAACGTAATTTTTGTGCAGGTCTATCTTGTCGTAGTTTTCTTTCGACATATTCCCTACTTCAAAATCTGCCAATGGATTGCTTTCCATTACACCGGCAGCAACCGCTTTTTCACACTCCGCTTTTAACTGCTCTACAGAAGAGATGCATATTTGCTCATCTCCTTCTGCCGTACTCCAAATTGGAATTGGAATACCCCAGTAACGCGAACGTGACAAGTTCCAATCGTTTAGGTTTTCTAACCATTTTCCGAAACGACCAGTACCTGTGCTTTCTGGTTTCCAGTTAATGGTCGTATTCAACTCCATCATTCTTTCTTTCACCTGCGTAGCTTTGATGAACCAAGAATCTAATGGGTAATACAATACGGGTTTGTCTGTTCTCCAACAGTGTGGGTAACTGTGGACATATTTTTCAACCTTAAAGGCTCTGTTTTGTTCTTTTAATTGGATAGCGATTTGAACGTCTACTGACTTTTCTGGAGCTTCACCTTCGTTGTAGTATTCATTCTTCACGAACATACCCGCAAATTCACCCATTTCTGGTCTAAATCTACCTTGTAGGTCCACCAAAGGAACTTGGTTTCCTTTTTCATCCAATACTAATAATCCTGGTACGCCAGCGTCTTTGGCAACCTTAGCATCATCCGCACCAAACGTAGGTGCTGTGTGAACAATACCTGTACCGTCTTCTGTTGTTACGAAATCTCCAGGAATGATAGCAAATGCCTTTTCTGCATCCTCACAAGGTTGTGCAAACGGCAATAACTGTTCGTATTTATTCCCTACTAAATCAGCTCCTGTACATTCACCGATTACCGTGTAAGGTATTTTCTTATCTCCTTCTTTGTAATTATCAACCTCTTCTGTAGTCTCAACAGCAACAAATTTTCCTTTGAACTGTTTCGCTAATAAAGGCTCAGCCAAAATCAAGTTTACAGGTTGATGTGTGTATTGATTCCACGTTTTAACGATAACGTAGGTAATCTTTGGACCAACCGTTAAAGCTGTATTCGAAGGCAAGGTCCAAGGTGTTGTTGTCCAAGCCAAGAAGAAGGTTCTTTCTAACTCTTCTGCAGATAAATCTACGCCAGAGAAAGGTTTGTTCCATGTATCTGCTTGTACTTTAAATTGCGCAACAACTGTAGTGTCTGTAACATCACGGTAACAACCTGGTTGGTTCAATTCGTGCGATGACAAACCTGTACCCGCTGCTGGAGAATACGGCTGGATAGTGTATCCTTTGTACATCATATCTTTGTTGTACAACTGACCTAACAACCACCAAACAGACTCCATATATTTAGATTCATAAGTGATGTATGGGTTTTCCATATCCACCCAATATCCCATATCATTGGTCAACTTATTCCAAACATCCGTGTAACGCATTACAGCTTCTTTACACGCTTTATTGTATTCGTCAACAGATATCTTTTTACCAATATCTTCTTTGGTGATTCCTAATTCTTTTTCAACACCTAATTCTACGGGTAAACCGTGTGTATCCCAACCTGCTTTACGCTTAACTTGGAAACCTTTTAAGGTTTTATAACGACAGAAAATGTCTTTAATCGAACGCGCCATTACGTGGTGAATACCTGGTAAACCATTTGCTGAGGGAGGTCCCTCAAAAAACACAAAAGGCTTATTTTCGTCGCGAGAGCTAATAGACTTTTCGAAAATATTTTCTTTTTCCCATTTCTCTAGCACACGTATTGCCACATTCGGCAAGTTTAATCCTTTATATTCCTTGTATTTAGCGCTCATTTCGCTTGACGTTTTAATTATGACTTGCAAAAATAAGGATTTCACGGGATTAGGGAAGTGAGGTGAAGAGAAGATTCAAAAATTCAAGGATTTAAGAATTCAAAAAT
Source organism: Lishizhenia sp. (assembly GCF_033720595.1). Lineage (GTDB taxonomy): Bacteria > Bacteroidota > Bacteroidia > Flavobacteriales_D > Crocinitomicaceae > Lishizhenia. Next base: position 8,094 of record NZ_JAWWCF010000023.1, read on the forward strand.
TCACACCTCTTCTTCCCAACTTCACATTCCAGTAAGTTATCAAAATACTTCCTACAACACCAGGTAGCAACCAACCCACTACACCCGGTAATATTGCATTCACCACTACAAAAGCTGTAATGGCAGAAATATATGCTCCTAACATTCTAGTTAAATGTTGCACGAGCCAATTCTTTTTCAATTTAGCTCTGTCTCTAAACAACCTTAAATCTTGGATTGCAAACACAAGTAATGCACCCCCGAATACCGCTTGAACAATATTGATAACCCCAAACATGAAAATAGGAAACACCATCATCACAGGGGCGAAAAGCAACATGAAAAGAGCCATCCTTCTATCCCATTTTATAGAAATATCTTCCTCCTTATAACGCAATGCTCTCCAGCCGGTAAACAGGAAATAAAAAGAGAAAATACCTACACTAAACAAAAAGGGACTTACATGCTTAGGAAGACATGCTGTAATCATTGCCGAAATACTACACAGCAACATAGCATAGAAAAATATCCTTCCCCACATTTTGTGTTGCTTACCACCTTTTTTAAAAATGACAGCCAATGTAGCTGATAAAAGTGCTATCCCTCCAAAGGCAGCATGAATAAATATTAAAACTGTAATCATAATTCATTTATGAGATTCAAGGACTCAACAATTCAAAGATTTAAGGATTCAACAATTGTTTGAAACCTAGTCTAGAACAATACAAGATTAGAGCATAAGCAGCACAAAACCTGACGGTTGGGATATTTGTCAAACTACTGGGATGGAAAACAAGGTGTGGGATGACAAACAATAATTTCGGTACAAACTACAAATCAAGTTATTGTAAAACGGCATTTACAGTTTTAGAGAAAGCGGTGGCTAGAGCTTACAACTAAAGTTGCTCCATCTTCTCTTTGAAGGCAGGAATAAATGATCTTGATACAGGAACCCTGGCGGTCGTATTTTTTAGAGTTAAGGTATAACCTTGCGCATTTCCATCTACCTGCTCTACACAATTAAGGTTAACAATAAAGGCTCTGTGGGATTTGAATAGATACGTCTGCTCTATTAATTCATTCATTTTTTTCAAAGTCATTCTCACCTGTGTAGATTTCAGTACCTCATCCTTAAAATGATAGATATTAAGGTAATTTCCTTCCGTTTCTATGTACACTATTTCAGATGGATTGAACACATAATTTTGTGAACCTGATTCCACTTCAAGTAATTCCACCTCTTCGACTTCTATTTTTTTAGGAGAATGTAATTGCTGATTAATAGCAACAGATGATTTTATGTGCTGTCTCAACAATTTATTTTGCTGTAAAAAGGTGATAATTACTGCCGGAAACAAACCGATGGGTACCGTGAAACCGATAAAAATCAGCATCCCCTCCCAACCTATCCATGGAAAAAAATGCATCTCAACCGAATAAAAATAATTCCCAACAGCAATCATGAGTACATCTATATTCAGCCATACTATTTGCTTGCCAACTGTCCAGTTTTTCTCTTCAAAATAGTGAGGAAACATAAGTGGTAATAACAAAAGATTGAGCACCAATATTGCGAGTGTAACACATCCATACCCCAAAAGCTTAACGGACTTATAGGGGACTTCCACAAATTGTAACCCGAAAGGTTGAAAAAGCATTAAAAAGAGGCCGATAAAACCACTTATGGCAATGATCATGGGCCATTTTTTAATGTTCACCGGATAGGCTTGTTTAAGTATGTTTTTCTTTTTTGAAGTCATTTCTCGATGCACGAAGATAATCCTTCCACCTAATAATTTGAAATTCAAGTAAAATACCTGCTTTCCTGCTCAATATTTTTTATCTTTTGACAAAGCAAGAAAATGGCAGAACACCATCATCATCATAAAAGTGGGGACAATTTAAAACTTGCCTTTTTCCTCAATTTGAGTTTTACTTTTTTAGAATTCATCGGAGGATGGTGGGTAAATAGTGTTGCCATTTACTCTGATGCTATACATGATTTAGGCGACTCATTAGCTTTAGGTACAGCATGGTATTTAGACAAAAAATCAAAACAAGACCCTAACAAAAAGTACACGTTTGGTTACCAACGTTTTTCTTTATTAGGTGCTTTAATTAACAGTATTGTATTGATTGTTGGATCGATTTGGGTAGTCAAAGAAGCAATAGAGAGAATAGCTCAACCCGAAGCATCCAATGCATCTGGCATGTTAGTTTTTGCCCTTGTCGGAATCACTGTAAATGGCTACGCTGCCTGGAAGGTGGGGCATGGCAAATCCTTAAATGAACGTGTAGTAAGCTGGCATTTATTGGAGGATGTTTTAGGATGGGTAGCAATTTTAGTTTTGGCCATCATCTTACAATTTACCGATGCTTATTACCTAGACCCCATTCTTTCCCTTTTTATTACCCTGTTCATTCTATGGGGAGTCTTTAAAAGATTGAAAGAAACGCTATATATATTTCTGCAGGGGGCTCCACAAGAAATTGATTTAGACAATTTGAAACTTTCTTTATTAAATATTGATAAAGTTGAAGAAATTCACCACACACATATTTGGACAATTGAAGGTGACACTAGCGTGTTTACCACACACATCAAATTGAAAGAAATAGACGACTACCAGGAAATCATTGCTACCAAGGAAAAAATTAAAAACCACCTGAAAACTTATAATTTTAAACACTGCACACTTGAGATAGAACTGGATAAGGAAAAATGTTCATTGGACTAAAGTTATGCAAGCCGTATTTTAAAAGTAACCGTTTTCATTCACCACGAACAATAAGTCGTTCACCACGAATAATTGTTCATCCACATCTTTTCTCCCCCCTCCTACATCCATTTCCCTAAATTTGACGTAAATATTAACGTGCGCATTTTTAAGTACTTAATTCCCCTTATTGCTATCCTTTGGACGGTAGGGAATTGTTATGCCATAAATTATTATAGTGTCCAGCCCGGAAACTATGGTAATAATGCCACATGGACTTCGGTTCCAGTTACCAACAACGCGCCGCCAGACATTCTTCCTTTTGGAGATTCAGTATTTATATCACATGAATTAAGTCACACCAAAGAGTTAATTTATTTTGGCGTACTTGTTATTGAAAGTTCGGGTTATCTCTACGATTCAAAGGATGTTACCATTGAAAGTACAGGATTTGGCTTTATCGATGGCATGTTAGATTTAAAGACGAATTTTTTCAATTTAAATGAAACGGAAGTTAACGGCTCGATTATTTCCTTAAAAAAAGTTGAAAATGGTCAAGGAGCAACATTGAACAACAACGGCTACATAGAACCAAGGACGTTTGAAAACTACTCTACCGTTAATAACAACGGTGAAATTGCGGTGACACAATCCAACGGAACCTTTATCAATCATCCCGACGCTAACCTTGTTAATACAGACGTAATAAATACCGCCTGTAATCTTGAAAACAACGGAAACATAACGAATACGGGTACTGTAAATGCCTCTGATGACCTCACAAATACTGGAAATATTTCTTCCACTGGAACAGTAAACGTTGGTGTAAATATGGAGAACTCTGGAACGGTACAAAGTAGCGGAACGATAAACGTAACTGAAGATTACAACAATGATGGAAGTACTCAAAATTCCGGAAACATAACAGTGACCCTAGATTTCTTCAATAATGGAACATTCATTAATAATGGTACTGTTAACATCTTAGAAAATTTAGAAAACTCTGGCACTATCAATAATAACCCATTGGGAAACATAACGGTAACCCTTGATTACGCCAATACAGGTTCATTAAATAATTCTGGATACCTCAATGCCAACGCGATTACCGACGAAGGTTATACGTGTAACTCAGCCAGCATTCAAGTTACTCAGGGTAACACCTATGATTGCGATGGTTGTACCATGACCTGTGGTGGATCTACAACAACTTGTTTTTTAAACCTTTCAGGGGGTGCATATATAGAAGAACAAAACTACTGTTGTCAGGATAACTCTAATACAGCTATATCTACTGCAAGTCCTTTTTTAATTGATTCCGCAACCATCTTCATATGCGGTCAACCTTTGCCGGTTGAACTCCTTTCTTTTTCTGGAAAAGCGTTGAAGAATGGAAACAATGAAATTACCTGGGTTACCGCAACAGAAATGAACAATGATTACTTTTTACTGGAAAAGAGTTTAGATGGAACACAATGGGTTACTTTAGAAAAAGTAAAAGGTGCTGGATACAGCGAACAAGAAATAAGTTATACAGTAGTAGATGAAACGGCTTTGTTAGGGGTGAGCTATTACCGCCTCAAGCAAGTAGACTATAATGGCGATCATCAATATTTTGGCCCCATCTCCATTCATCAAAAAATAGGAGACCATGTACTTTCCACGTATCCTAATCCTACAAAAGACATTCTCAACGTAAGATCAACAAAAGAACTAACACTTTCTAATTTCCGCTTTACAAGTTTATCGGGAAAAAACATTGCCAACCTCATTAATCTAGAGGAAATCTCTAGTCAACACGTGCGCCTAAATCTGGCTCATTTACCAGACGGTGTTTACCTCTTACAATATGGAGGTGAAGTGCATCGAATCATTAAACAATAAGTCATAAAAACCTGAGATTATTAGGGATAAGTAATGGAATGGGATAATGATTAAGCCCTAACATTTAAACCTAAGAACTGGAAGACTTATCCTCTCGACCAAACAGTTAGCAGCTTTGCATGAAAATAAAAAGGCCGACTCCAAATGGAATCGGCCTTTTGCTTGAAAAATCAATATGTAAACGTGGTATTAGTTCTTCGTGAACTTGATTGTTTTCACATCATCACCTTGTTGTACTACTAATAAGTACATTCCAGCACTGTTTCCTGTGAAGTCAAATTCAACATCATGATCTAATTCATCTGCACTAATCGTTCTTGACATGATCATTCTTCCATCCATACTGTAAACAGTAACTTCTGCATTTACATCATGGTGCTCTCCTGTAAAGAATAAGCTAAATATTCCATTGTTTGGATTAGGGAATAAAACGATGTCTTCTTCCTCTACTACCTCAATCGCTTCCATTTTAGAACTGATACATGGTCCTAAGTAATCACCATGTGCTAAGTGAGCTGGTACAGCATTTGCACTCACACAAATGTTGTGGTATTCCACGGTAGTTACTCCTTTTTTCTTCTTAGATTCTTTGTGACACACCATTACTTTATTCATGTTGTTTCCACATCTTGCATCAATTACATCTATAAAGAAAGATTGACTAACAGTACAACCATTCGCATCAGTAACTAACAAAGTGTAATTTGTAGGCACCATTGGAGAAACATCTATGTTCGCCGTATTTCCAACATTTACTCCATCTTGGTTTGTCCATGCATATGTATACCCTTGAATTCCACCTGCAGTAGTTGAAGCTAAATTCACTGTTTGTGTTCCATATCCTAAGTAAATTGTATACTGGTTTTGACCCGCAACTGGGAAATCTGGAGACATAACCAAAGAAGTTGTCAATACATCTGGTTCCGTTAAAGTAACTGTTTCAGAAATTGTTCTTCCTTTAGCATCGGTTACAGTTAAAGTATAAGTACCTGCACCTAAGTTTGCAGCATCTTCAGAAGATTGTCCATCAGACCAAGCATAAGTGTAAGGTAAACACCCTCCATCCATTACTGCATCAACACTTCCATCTGTTAATCCATTACAAGAGATATTTACACCTCCGATGTAAGTAGCTGGAGTTAAGCTTAAGCTAAGTGGAACGGTAGTAATTTCAACATCAAAACTACATGTAGCAGTGTTACCTGCGTCATCAGTAATTGTATAAGAAACAGTCGTCACTCCTTCTTCAAAATTATCACCTGATTGGTGAGAAGAAGTTACTGTGTAAGAACAGTTATCCCAAACTTGTGGTGCATTCCATGTAATAGCAGGACTACAATCATTCGGTTGTGCTTGGTATGAAATATTAGCAGGACAAGTAATCGTTGGTGCGATGTTATCCTCAACTGTTACCACTGCTGTAGCTGTACTTGTGTTTCCAGAAGGATCAGTAACCGTTAAAGTAACGGTATTGTTTCCTAAATCAGCACATGTAAAATCTGTTTGAGAAAGTGCTAAACTCACACCACAAACGTCATTTGATCCATTATCAATATCTAATGGAGTAATCGAAGCCATTCCATTAACATCCAAGGCAACAGTAAAATCTTGAGCCATCGCTACTGGAGCTGTTGAATCTACAACAGTAACTGTTGCAGTATTTGATGAAGAGTTATTACTATTATCTACTGCTGTTAACGTCACTGTATTTGCTCCTACATGAGCACAGTTAAAGTTCGTTTGAGAAGCAGAAATAAATGCTATACCACAATTATCATCACTTGCATTGTCTATCATTAATGATGCTGGTATCATTTTATCTATACTCAAATCAGCAATAAAACATCCACTTGCATCATTTCCTCCTAATTGCTCTAGAACAACACTTGCAGAAGTAGTAGTTGTAACTGTAAAGTTAACCGCTTCGGCTTGTGTAGTATTCGTAGAATTAAAGGTTTGATTAAACAATGTTCCAACACTTAAATTAAAGTTTTGTTGGTATTCACCACTACCCCCATTATTTCTATGTAAGAAATTGATTGTATACGTACCTGGTGTAAATACTACATTTTGTACTGATTCCAACTTGGAGTTAACGCTTCCAGATAAATCAACACTCACACCACTTGTTGCCGTAGGAATAAACGTATTCCAAACATCAACATTTCCAGTGATTACATTCCAATCCGTTAATGATCCGATATTGAATCCTAATGTTTCATTAGAGAAGTCACCATTAAACACTTGCTGTGTTGAAGGTGCTCCAAGAATTGACGCGTTTCCTGTTGCGTCTAAATAAACCGTTACATCTTGCGTATTAGCATTTGGTGCTGTCGAATCAATAACGGTTACCGTTGCAGTTGCATTATCTGTGTACCCGTTGGCATCAGTCACTGTTAAAGTTACCGTATGCGCACCAAGGTCTGCACAGTTGAAATTAGCTGGAGATACTGTCATACTAGCAATACCACATGTTGCAGTAGAACCATTATCAATATCTGCTCCAGTAATTGTAGCCATTCCTGAATTATCTAAAGCAAGTGTTAAGTTTTGAGCAACTGCATTTACTGTACAATTGTTTACCACTAAATTAAAGTTTTGGAAAGCAGTTCCTGCAGGGTCTTGATGGTGTAATTTATCTTCTACTCTTAGAGAAATTGCAACATTTCCAGCATCCGCCGTAGCTGGCGTTCCAGACAAAGTAGCTGTTCCATCTCCATGATCAGTAAGTGTTAACCATGCTGGTAAATTCAAACCAGCGATTTCCATTTCATCACCGTAAGCCATATCAGGATCGGCAACCACAACGTTGTAGGTATACGCACTACCAACATCTGCAGAATTAACCGGTGTTGATGTAAATGCTGGCGCCGAGTTCACTACTTGGTAAACTTCATGCACCGTTTGGTCACCGTAACTATCTTCTGCTGTAAAGAATACATGACGGTGCCCCCATTGGTCTACAGTAGGTGTCCAACTGAAGGTTCCTGAAGTAGGGTTTCCTGCAGCTGTAGGTAAATTACTAAAGCTTGCTCCTGCATACAATGGAATTTTATTCCCCATCATATTCTTTCCCTGAACATTGACGATCTGAACCACATCTAAAGGGTCGGGATCTGATGCTTGAACCGTGTAAGTATATGTACTTCCTGGTGCGATTGCAATATCATGCGATCCTGTTGCAGGCGTTGGAGGAACATCAAACTGCGGTTTTAAACTTACAATGATAGACACTGAAGTATTTACCTGTGAACCTACATTATCTTGTGCAATAAAGTTGATCACATTCGTTCCCAAATTACTCGCAGTTGGCGTCCAAGAAAACGTTGTTTGAACCGGATTTGCAGTAGTTGGTAAATTCGGTGAGAAAGAAGAACCTAATGGCGCTCCAATTGCCGATAATTGAACTGTTGACCCTGGATCTGTATCCAAAGCTTTTACGTTGAAAGTAACGGTTTGACCAGGTGATGTTTGGTAAACATACCCCGCATTCGGAGTTACTCCGTAATCAAACTCAGGTGGGTTAGATTGTTGTACAATTCTTATGATGAAATCGTTAATTACTTTAGATTGACCGTCTTCAACAACTATAGCCGCATTGTATAATTGTCCTACCGACGCATTACTCGTATTAAAAGTCAATACTCCCGTTGTAGGGTGTATGCTCAATCCACTTGGTTGACTCCCCAAAAACTCATTGTAAGTTGCCAACCTGTAGGTTAAAGCATCATTATCTGGGTCCGTTGCTGGAACTTGGAAAGTTGCCGTTGTACTATTGGTTTGCATCGCAATGATGGGAGCCATAGTTACAACAGGTGCATCGTTTCCTGCTCCAACATTTACTTTGGTTTCATTTCTCCAACTTGCTGAAGAATTATTGACCATCCCGTAAATCTTACAACAGCTTGCAAAATAGGCGATAAAATCTCCTGTATTCGCGTAGGTATGTGTTAAAGTTGTTTCTCCATAATGCCAGTTTTCGGCAGAACTAGAGGATGTAACTGTTACGTTAAACATCTGTGATTGACCATCACCAAAATACAAGCGATCAGAATAACTTGAACTTCCTATTGATCGATATCCGGCGTAAGCCTGAGAAATTTTAAACTCTATGGTGTTTCCAGAGAGCACTCTCCATGAAATTGTCCCATGTCTAAAGTGACTGGCCAGAGAGGTGAATGAAACTAAACAGATACTTAAAAGCAGCAAGAACCTGTTTAGAAAACGTAAGTGTGTTTTCATAATTAATTTTATTGGTTAAAAAAATTTTGGTTCAGCTGCGCAAATAAATTAGATATATGCGGCAGTAAAGGATAAGGGAGAACTCAGCTCTCCCTCAACCAGTAGCAGTGGGTTCATAGGTTCCTAAATCAGGCCTATTAATACCGGGGGTAAATGTATCTCATGTATTCCTTCCTTCATAAAATTTGTTTCGAATCACTTCCTAAAGGTTACCAATTACATGCTTAGTTGTCAGTATTTTAAAAAACACATCAATGCCCTTTAAAAATATACATATCTACCCCTCATTTCTTTCGGAAAAACCCCCTCTAAATATTTAGGTGAACCACATTCTTAGTTATTGATTCCCGTAAAACCAAAATCCTAGTTTAAAACCGTCACAGTATTGTTTGATGAATTCCTTTAAATAGAGTTGAATTAGGAAAGGATTTAGGCATCCAAAACTTCCCAACTTTCGTTAATTTCAAAAGCGAACAAAATATATCAACCCTTTGTTTGTTAGTAAAAGGCGGGAAGCGTATTTTTGTAGATTGGAACGAGTGCCATATGAAAGAATTTAAAGCGGGTCCATTATTGGACAACATAGATATACCGAAAGACTTAAGAAATCTAACGGTAGATGATTTACCTCAGGTTTCGGATGAAGTTCGTCAGTACATCATAGATGTAATTTCAGAAATTGGAAACTCTCACTTCGGTGCTAGTTTAGGTGTGGTCGAATTAACAGTGGCTTTACACTATGTTTTCGATACACCCTACGATCAATTGGTTTGGGACGTAGGTCACCAAGCTTACGGACACAAAATCTTAACCGGTCGTAGAAAGCAATTCCACACCAATAGAATCAAAGGAGGAATCTCAGGATTCCCAAAAAGAAGCGAGTCTGAATACGATACCTTTGGTGTTGGTCACTCTTCAACTTCTATCTCTGGTGCTTTAGGAATGGCTGTTGCCAATAATTATAAAGGGGAAAAAGAAAGACAACACATCGCCGTAATTGGAGATGGTGCAATGACTGCAGGTTTGGCTTTCGAAGGTATGAATCATGCCGGTTTCGAAAAAGACGCCAACCTATTGGTGGTTTTGAACGATAACTGTATGTCTATTGACCCTAATGTTGGTGCTTTAAAAGACTACTTAACAGACATCACAACATCTCATACCTATAATAAGGTAAAAGATGAGGTTTGGAAGTTGTTAGGTAAAATGTCAAAATTCGGACCTGATGCACAAACCGTTGCTTCAAAAGTATCTACCGCTTTAAAAGGAAGTTTATTGAAGCAAAGCAACTTGTTCGAAGCCCTAAACTTTAGATACTTCGGCCCAGTTGATGGTCACGACGTAATAGGTTTAACAAAGATTTTAGAAGACTTGAAAGATATCCCTGGTCCTAAGTTGTTACACATTTTGACCAAAAAAGGGAAAGGATATAAATATTCGGAAGAAGGAAACCCTACACAATGGCACGCACCAGGTGTTTTTAACAAGCACACAGGTGAGATTGTCAAGGTGGTTCCAAAATCTCCACAAGCGCCAAAATACCAAGAGGTGTTTGGACATACTATTGTTGAGTTAGCAGAAGAGAACGATAAAATTATGGGTATTACACCTGCTATGCCATCAGGGTCTTCGTTAAACATCATGATGAAAGCGATGCCAGACAGAGCTTTTGACGTAGGTATTGCAGAACAACATGCCGTTACTTTCTCAGCTGGTTTAGCTACGCAAGGAATGGTTCCTTTCTGTAACATTTACTCATCGTTCATGCAACGTGCTTACGACCAAGTTGTACATGATGTTGCCTTACAGAATTTAAATGTTGTTTTCTGTTTAGACCGAGCAGGTTTTGCCGGAGCCGATGGAGCAACGCACCATGGAGCACTAGATATCGCCTACATGCGCAGTATCCCAAACATGATAGTTGCTGCACCTATGAATGAAGCAGAATTGCGTAACATGATGTACACTGCTCAGCAAGAAAACATGGGACCATTCAGTATTCGTTACCCAAGAGGTAAAGGTGTAATGCCAGAGTGGAAAACAAAAATGAAGGCGATTAAAGTAGGTACGGGTAGAAAAATCACTTCAGGTGAAGACATCGCTGTACTTTCTATCGGACATCATGGAAACTACGTGCAGAAAGCCATAGAGTTGGTAAAAGGAGAAGCAAGCGTAGCACATTACGACATGCGTTTTGTGAAACCGCTTGACGAAACTTTATTACACGAAGTTTTCAGTAAGTTCGATAAAGTAATTACCGTAGAAGACGGAACCATTATGGGAGGTATGGGTTCTGCTATTTTAGAATTCATGGCCGATAATAAGTACAAAGCAGATTTAACGCGTTTAGGTATTCCTGATGCTTATGTTCACCACGGTACACAAGATGAATTGTACACAGATTGTGGTTTCGATGCTCCTGGAATTGCCAATACTATACGTAAAGAATTGAATTTGAAACAACAAATTATAGAAGACCAAAAAAACGTTGGTTAGACGTCTATTGAGTTATATTTATAAGGCCTGGGTATTTACTCAGGCCTTTTTTTTGGCCCTTTCCCTACGCATACTACAGGTCGCGCTATACGTTGTAGTCCTCTGTAGCAAAGCTTAAAAACTTCATGCTTATAGGGCTTCTACAGTCGCCCTACCTTCATTTTGTTTTAATAGCCTTCCTACCTGCGGGCTGCCACTACTATCGCTAAGGAAAAATAGTTTTGAGAGTGAGTATTGAGCAAGTTAATATTCAAACCAGTTTTGAAATGCTCAATTTACCCAACTTTGTAAATCTGATATAGGTTATCGAGCGGAGTCGAGATGCCGTAAGAACGGAGAATAAGTTTTTAGAATCTTTTGAATCACCCGAGCATAACCTTTCTTTGGTTCGTTTCTAGTGTCGTACTGATCGGAGCCGAAGTATCATCGATGGAAAAAATTGAACAAACTCTAGAAGTCTAGCTATCTAGGCATCTAGAAGTCTAAGCAAACAATTCCTTCAATACCTCCTCTATCCTACTGCACGAAATAATCTCTATCTTAAAATTCTTCTGATCTATTCCCTTGTTGTGTTTAGAAATAATGATTTTATCAAAGCCTAATTTTTGCGCCTCGTGTATACGCTGGTCAATTCTATTGACGGGTCTTATCTCTCCGGCTAAACCAACTTCGGCACTTAAACAAATGTTACGCTCTACACTAATATCAAAATTAGAAGAAAGTATAGCCGCAACAACCGCCAAGTCTATTGCAGGATCATCTACTTTGATCCCTCCAGCAATGTTTAAGAACACATCTTTAGCCGCAAGTTTAAAACCACAACGCTTTTCCATCACTGCCAATAGCATGTTCAGTCTTCGCAAATCAAAACCTGTAGCACTTCGCTGTGGCGTTCCATAAGCAGCTGTACTCACGAGAGCTTGTATTTCTATTAACATGGGTCTTAACCCCTCTAACGTAGCTGCTATAGAAACTCCACTCAAGGACGTATCCGAATCCGATATTAAAATTTCAGATGGATTTTCTACTTGTCTTAATCCATTTCCTAACATTTCATAGATACCCAATTCATTCGTAGAACCAAAACGATTTTTAATACTGCGCAATAAACGATAGACATGATTTCTATCTCCTTCGAATTGAAGTACTGCATCCACCATGTGCTCCAAAACTTTTGGACCAGCCAAAGAACCTTCTTTAGTGATATGCCCAATAAGAAATACCGGTGTCTCTGTTTGTTTCGCAAAACGCAACAATGCAGCGGTACATTCTCTAATCTGAGAAATACTTCCTGGTGAACTTTCTATGTGTTGTGAAAAGATAGTCTGAATGGAATCAATAATTAAAATATCCGGCTCTAAGAGTTCTGCTTGTTTAAATATATTCTGAACATTTGTCTCCGTTAATATGTAACATTCTTGGTTCGTATTTCCAATACGTTCTGCTCGCATTCGGATTTGTTGATCGCTCTCTTCACCGGATACATAAAGTATCGACTTTTTTTCCGCCACGGCCATTTGCAACAACAAAGTTGACTTGCCTATCCCAGGCTCTCCACCAAATAAAACAAGGGATCCAGGAACAAGTCCGTTACCGAGTACGCGGTTCAATTCTTTATCTTGTAATTGAATACGTTCTTCTTTTCTCGTCTCAATATCTCCCAATTTTTGAGGCTTTGCTGTACGTCCAGACGAAGAAGAAAAAGCAACCACTTCTTTCTTTGATGTACTTACCACCTCTTCAACAAAAGAGTTCCACTCCGAACAAGATGGACATTTCCCCAACCATTTTGGAGTTTCATAACCACAACTTTGGCAAAAATATGCCGACTTCATTTTAGCCATACGAGCAATTCAAAAATTATAATTCAACATTCAAAAAGAACCTTCTTCCAAAAGTAGCAAGAACTAATTGCGAAGCAAGTATAGCAAAGGAGAACGTAAAGTTTTTATGGTTTGAAGGTTTTCTCGCTGCGCTCGAAAATAAATCGTAACTTTTATTCCCAAAACCTAACCATTATGTCAACAATATCAAATTTTGAAGATCTCGATATATGGAAATTATCTCGAGAACTAAATAAACAACTCAACCGAACACTAAAGTACGTCCCAACACAAGATTATGGATTTTTAAAAAACCATATCCTTAAAACTGCC
>NZ_JAWWCF010000024.1:0-21549 GCF_033720595.1 Lishizhenia sp.
ATCTTCACGTTTCTAATTTTCCATGGAGCACTACTTTATCCAGAGCAATTAATCAGCGTGGTGAACAGTAAAGAAGAATATTTACCAGAAAGTGCCCGTATACTGCGTATGGTATTTGGCTCCATACTCATTTTCGGATGCTTTACGCCCTTTTTTCAAACCATCAATGGTTCTGGAAACACAAGGGTTACGCTTATCATAGAAATCACCAGTATTATTATCTACCTTATCTGTGCCTACCTCTTTGTAAAAGTATGGCAGTTCGAAATCTTTAACGTTTGGTTTGTAGAATACATCTACTTTGGTAGTTTAAGTATTTTATCTATCGGTTATTTGAAATTTTTTAATTGGCAACAAAAAGTTATTTAATGGAAAAGTTGAACATCGTTTTTATGGGAACCCCTGAGTTCGCCGTTACTATATTAGATACATTAAACAAAAGCAAGGACGTAAACGTGGTTGCTTGTATTACTGCACCAGACAAGCCTGCAGGACGTGGACAAAAAATCAATCAAAGTGCGGTTAAGAAATACACCCTGGAACACGACATACCTTGTTTACAGCCTACCAATTTGAAAGACGAAAGTTTCATAGGAAATTTAAAAGCAATTAATGCCGACTTATTCGTGGTAGTTGCCTTTAGAATGTTACCTGAAGTTGTATGGGCTATGCCTCCAAAAGGGACCATTAATTTACACGGAAGTTTATTACCACAATACCGTGGAGCCGCTCCTATCAACTGGGCAGTAATAAATGGAGAAAAGGAAACAGGTGTTACTACCTTCTTTATAGAAAAGGAAATTGATACCGGTTTAGTAATCGAAAGAGAAGCTATAGCCATAGGAGAAAATGAAACTGCTGGTGAGTTGCACGATCGTTTGATGCACTTAGGAGCAAAACTAACCCTACAGAGTGTTTTAAAAATAAGTAGTGGTGATTATAAGGCCGTTGACCAAAGCGAATTGACGGAGGAAGAACTCAAAGCCGCTCCCAAAATCTTTAAACCAGATTGTGCTATTGATTTTAACTGGGATGTGCAACGCATACACAATTTTGTAAGAGGTATGTCACCCTACCCTACAGCCTGGTTTACGATGCACAATACAAAGGCAGAGAACAAGAAAACCTTCAAAGTATTTAGAACAACTATTCATTCCACTTCTAAGAATGACGCAACGGCGTTAATTGTCGAGGATGGAAAGCTCATTCTTCAATTACAAGCTGGAAGTTTAGAAATTCATGAAATTCAAATGGAGGGTAAAAAACGATTGAATGCAAAACAATTCATGCAAGGATACCGCCCTGAAGAATGGGAAATTGTGATGTAAAACCACATTGACGAAATACTCGTCAACGGTTCTGATTATATAGCTTTACACTAAGTAATACGTTAAAGGGGAAAACCTTAGTAAAATAGGGGTATTCTAGAGCTTATTTAAAAAAAATGAAATTCGCATTAATTTTATTATTATTCGCAACACCTCCTCAAACCCTTGATTTATAAAGGTTTATAAGAATTATTATTAACATTTTGCCGGAATTATCAACAGAAGCGACTATTTTTTTTCTGAAACCCTTGCTAAATAAGCTTATTCGTATATATTTGTTACAGTTAATTTTGAAAACAAACAAAAACCAAAACTATGAACAAAGCAGAATTAATTGAAGCGATGGCTTCAGACGCTGGATTGTCAAAAGCTGATGCAAAAAAAGCATTAGATGCATTTACTAACTCTATCACTGGTGCCTTGAAAAAAGGAGATAGAATCTCATTAATCGGATTCGGATCTTTCTCTATCTCTGAGAGAGCTGCAAGAACTGGTAGAAACCCACAAACTGGTAAAGAAATTCAAATCGCTGCTAAAAACGTTGTTAAGTTTAAAGCAGGTGCTGATTTACAAGACAAAGTAAACTAATAAGGTTTATCAAAGATGAAGGGAGCCTCGGCTCCCTTTTTTTATTGCTATAAATATGAAAAATCAAAGAGAACAAGTCCTTGCCGCTTTTTATGACATCATCACTGAAAACAAACAAGAGATGTTTGACCGTCTTTCTCAACTGAGAACGAGACACATGGCAATTGTAGTTGAAAACATGTACCAACAACACAATGCCTCGGCAGTGGTTAGAAGTTGTGACTTGTTTGGCTTTCAAGATTTACATATTATAGAAAATGAATTTCAATACAAAGTAGATCCTGAGATTGCCAAAGGAGCAACCCAATGGATAGACCTTAAGCAATACACTTCTAAGGAAAATGCTACCAAAGACTGTATCAATCATTTAAGAAGTGAAGGCTATAAAATAGTAGCCACTAGTCCGCATAAAAAAAGTGTAACCATACACGATTTAGACATCACTCCAAAAACAGCAATTATGTTTGGTACAGAGTGGACGGGACTTTCTGATACGGCCTTAGAGATGGCGGATGAATATGTACATATCCCCATGTATGGATTTACAGAAAGTTTCAATGTTTCTGTTTCTGCTGCATTAGTAATGCACACCTTAAGAAACCGATTAGAAAACTCTGATCTAAACTGGAAGTTATCACCAGAAGAAATCGTTGAACTAAAAATTTCTTGGTGTAAACAAATTCTACGCAACGCCGACGTAATGGAGGAGGAAATAATAAAACGTCTATAAGTCGCGCCACACAACTACTCCACTCCTTCCCTGTACAAGTGCTTGATAATTAAGTTTTAAATACTTACATTAGAGCAAACTATAAACAAAAAAACACATGGGAAAAGGAGATGTGAAAACAGCAAAAGGTAAACGATTTAGAGGAAGCTACGGGATTACGCGTCCACGTAAAAAAGTTAAACCTAACGCGAAACCACAAGCTGAAAAAGCAACGAAAGCTGAACCAGTGAAAAAGAAAACTACTGCTAAAAAAGCAAGTACTACAACCACAGCTAAAAAAACCACCACAACGAAGAAAACTACAGCAGCAAAGAAAACGAGCACAACTGCTAAAAAAACTACAGCTGCCAAAAAAACATCAACCGCTAAAAAGTCTACCACTAAAAAGAAAGACGAAGAAGAATAGTATAAACATAAGATGAACAAAAAGTCTCTTTTCTATTAAGATCAGAGGCTTTTTTTATTTTGTTAAATTCTTTTCACCTTTATTCATTTTATCTCCTTAAATTGTGGTGAATTTCATAAATAATTTCACAATTTTGTGGTGTGGCTAAATAGATGATACATTCACTTTTAATCAATAACGATTACCGAATGATTATCAGCTATTTACATCACTTTATTGAACATATCAAAAAATATCAAAAATGAAACACAATTTTGGAGCTGGTCCTTGTATCTTACCACAAGAAGTTTTTAAAAAAGCTGCAGCAGCAGTTATCGATTTTAACGGACTATCAATTTTAGAAGTTTCTCACCGTAGTGCTGACTTCGTTGCTGTAATGGAGGAAGCGAGAGAAAACGTAAAGAAAGCGTTAAACGTACCTGCGGGATACACCGTATTGTTCTTGCAAGGTGGTGCTAGCTTAGGTTTCTTAATCACGGCGTACAACATGATGGGGAAACACAAAAGAGCGGGTTACATCAATACAGGAACTTGGTCTTCTAAAGCGATTAAAGAAGCTAAAGGAATTGGTTTAGACGTTGTAGAAGTTGCCTCTTCTAAAGACAAAGGTTTCTCTTACATCCCTAAAGGATTCGATATCCCAGAAGACATTGACTTCTTGCACTTCACATCAAACAACACCATTGCTGGTACTCAGTTCAAAGACTTCCCAAAAACAAATGTTCCTTTAGTATGTGATATGTCATCTGACATTTTCTCTAAAGAAATTAACGTTGCAGATTTTGATATTATTTACGCTGGTGCTCAGAAAAACTTAGGTCCAGCAGGAGCTACTTTATACATCGTTAAAGATGAGATTTTAGGAAAATCTACAGCAGCACACATTCCAAGTTACTTAGACTTGGCAGTTCATGCTGATAAAGACTCTATGTTCAATACACCTCCTGTTTACTCTGTATTTGTTGCTAACTTAAACTTGCAACACATGTTAGCTAACGGAGGAGTTCAAGCCATTGCTAAAGAAAATCAAGCAAAAGCTGAATTGATTTACAAAACAATAGACGAAAACCCATTGTTCGAAGGAACTACAGCGGTAGAAGATAGATCAGAAATGAATGTTACTTTCCGTTTGAAAGACGAAAGTTTAACTGACAAATTCAACGCAGCATGGAATGCAGCAGATTTAGTTGGATTAAAAGGACACAGATCTGTTGGTGGATTTAGAGCTTCTATGTACAATGCATTGCCATTGAGCAGTGTTCAAGTATTGGCAGATTTAATGAACAACTTCGCAAAAGAAAACGCTTAATTCCAAAAGAAAATTACAATGATGAAAATATTAGCAAACGACGGTATATCAGCAGAAGGTAAAGAAGCTTTAGAGAAAGCTGGACACACAGTGATTACAGAAAAAGTTGAACAAGACAACTTAATCGATGCAATCAATAACGAAAACTACGAGGCCTTGATCGTTAGATCTGCAACCGTAGTAAGAGAAAACTTAATTGATGCATGTCCAAACCTTAAATTCATCGGAAGAGGTGGTGTTGGTATGGATAACATTGATGTTGAATACGCACGTAACAAAGGAATTGTTGTGTCTAACACACCTTCAGCTTCATCACAGTCTGTAGCTGAGTTGGTAATGGGACACTTGTTCTCTATCTCTCGTTCTTTACACGATTCTTTTAAAAACATGCCTGCAAACGGTGTGAACGACTTTAAAGTATTGAAAAAGAAATATGGTAAAGGAGTTGAATTAAGAGGGAAAAGTTTAGGTATCATCGGATTCGGAAGAATTGGACAATCTTTAGCTTCTTACGCTTTAGGATGTGGTATGAAAGTTATCGCGGTATCTAGAAAAGCTGAAAGTGTAAGTATTCCTTTAACCATTGAAGGTATTGGAAAAATTCAAGCAGAAATTAATACGACGACAGACATGTCTGAGTTATTGAAAAATTCTGACTTCATCTCTTTACATGTACCTAAGCAAGCAGATGGATCAGCTGTTTTAGGAGCAGCAGAGTTCGATAAAATGAAAGACGGAGTTCGCATTGTTAACGCTGCAAGAGGTGGTGTTATTGATGAAGATGCTTTATTGGCAGCTATCGAATCTGGAAAAGTAGCTAACGTTGCTTTAGACGTATTCGAAAACGAACCAAATCCTCGTCAAGATTTATTGACAAACGAAAAAATTGCAACTACTCCACACATCGGTGCCGCTACAGTTGAAGCACAAGCACGTATCGGTTTAGAATTAGCAGATATCATTGTTTCGAACTTCGGTTCTAAATAATTCACAGGAAATATTTTTAAAGGTTGGGCACATGTCCAACCTTTTTTGTGTCCCCCATTTATTTGATTGATTACATGGCAAAACTAAAAGCATTTAAAGCAGTACGACCTACAAGAGATAAGGCACATTTAGTGGCATCACGTCCCTATTACACTTACAAACCAAATATTCTTGAGGCCAAATTAGAGGAAAATCCGTACACCTTCATTCACATCATTAATCCTGAACACAATATTTCAGAAGAATTGAGAACAGAACCTAATTCTCCTGAACGCTTCAAAAATGTGCGTAACGTTTTCGAAGAGTTTTGTGCACAAGGTATTTTAAAACAAGATGAAGAGGAAGCTTTATATGTTTATCAACAAACGAAAAACGGACACGTTTACACAGGAGTAATTGCCGGTGCAAGTGTTGAAGAATACAACAACGACCTCATAAAAAAACATGAGGCTACCCTTACAGAACGTGAGGAAATGTTTACCAACTATTTAGACATTGTTGGCTTTAACGCAGAACCCGTATTGATTTCTCACCGCAAGGATAAATTAATTGATGATTTATTAGAGATCATTTGCTCTGCTCGACCAGAATACGAATTCTGCACTGCTGATGCCGTAAAACACGAATTATGGGTGGTACAGGATGTTTTAAAAGAAAAACTAATAGAGGCGTACCAAAGTATTGAAGCTACTTATATTGCAGATGGTCACCATAGGTCTGCTAGCTCTGCATTATTGAGCCAACGTATGCAAGAGAGATACCCCGATGCGAGTGGCGATAAAAACTTCAATTATATCCTAGGGTTCTTAATCGATGAAACTCGTTTAACAATTCTAGAATTTAACCGTTTGGTTAAGACCATGAACGGACTTAGTCCGCAAGAAGTACTTACGGCTTTTGAAGAACATTTCGAAATTACAAAACTAGATGGTGCTTGTTCTCCAGAAAACATGCATGAATTCCATTGTTGTATGGATGGAAATTGGTACAAGTTAAAATGCAAGCCAGAAGTTTTAGCATCCAAAGAAATTGTAGACCAAATAGATGCAGAAATTTTGACGAAATACATTCTCTCCCCTATCTTTGATATAAAAGATTTAAAAACGAATAAAGACATCAACTTTATTTCTGGAGAAGAAGGTCACTTAGGCGTAGAAAGGGAAATAGCAAAGGGGAAATACAAGGTTGGATTTGTATTGTACCCAGTAACAATAGATCAAGTAAAAGCTGTTGCCGACGAAAACAAAATTATGCCGCCAAAGTCAACTTGGGTAGAACCGAAGATGAGGAGTGGTTTAACCATTTATAAGATTAACGAATGATTGTTGAGACGATAGATAGGATAAAAGAAGAAATTGGTAAAGATGTTACACTTGTAGCTGTTTCTAAAACAAAACCGGTTGCGGACATAGAAACGGCTTACCAAGGAGGTCAACGTATTTTTGGAGAGAATAAGGTTCAAGAGCTCGTAGAAAAATATGAAGCCTTACCAAAAGACATCCAATGGCATTTGATTGGACATTTACAGCGTAACAAAGTAAAGTACATTGCTCCTTTCGTAAATTTAATTCACGCGGTTGACAGCTTACGTTTACTCAAGGAAATTAATAAACAAGCCCTTAAAAATGACAGGGTGATCAATGTATTGTTGCAGTTCCATATCGCTCAAGAAGACACCAAATTTGGTTTTTCATTTGAAGAAGCCAAAGATCTTTTAAACGATAAGGAGTTTGTGGAATTACAAAATATAAATGTGGTTGGAGTCATGGGAATGGCTACCAATACAAATAATTCAGAACAAGTTGCAGACGAATTTAGAACTTTACATAACTACTTTCAAATCATTAAAAGCCACTACTTTAAATTCAACCCTGATTTCAAAGAGATATCCATGGGTATGAGCGGTGATTATAAAATTGCCGTAGAAGAAGGAAGCACGATGATACGTGTAGGAAGTACTATTTTTGGAACAAGAAACTACTGATATGAAAACGCTATTTACCATTTACACACTACTACTTGCCACCTTAAGTTTTGGACAAACATCTTATGTTGATTCTATTCAACAGTTGAGAATTGACCGCAATGCACACATGCTGGATAGTACCTCTATATTAAATGAAAAGGAGAAAGAAAATTTCGTTCGATTAGATTTTTTTGAGGTAGACAGTAACTGGGTAATCACTGCTGCTTTAACCAAAGACATCGGAAAGGTTATCAAAATGAAAACGAGTACCTCTAGGCGTCCGAAATATAGAAGATATGGTTACCTCAGTTTTTACATAGGTGATTCATTAATCAATGTTCCGGTGTACCAGAACATGAATCTTTTAGAAATTGATGAGTACGAACACTATCTCTTCTTCCCTATCGACGACTATACGATTCCGGATGAGAGCTACCCTACAGGAAGATATTTGGATATTGAAAGACCGCTTGAGGGAGACAGTATAGTACTTGATTTTAATATGCTCTATAATCCTTATTGTGCTTATTCAGAAAGATACTCTTGCCCTGTTACTCCACGAGAGAACAAAATAAAGGTAAGAATAGAAGCGGGCGAAAAGATTCCAATTTTTAAAGAAGAGCATTAAAATCTTGGTCAATTCTACTATTTTAGTAGTATGGACGACAGCAAAAAAAATATACCTACCCAATATTACGCCTACAATGCTGAGGAGGTTAATCTAGTCAAAAGTAATGCACAGGAGTGTTTCCCACTCTGGTTAGATAATTATAAACACGATAGTAGTGTGCATTGGTTAAATTTTCATTCCATAGATTTTAAGGATGAAATTGAAGATTTTGCCAATGAAATGGGTTTACATCCCCTTTCGGTAGAAGATATCTACACCTTTGTACAACGTCCGAAAGTGGAAGAATTTGACAGCTATATATTTTTCTCCCTACGATCTTTAGAACCCAATACAACAAGTAAAGAACTCAAAAAAGAACAATTGAGTTTTATATTAGGTTCTAACTATCTCATCTCCTTCCAAGAGAAGAAATCAGATCATTTTACAGAAGTTAGGGAACGCATAGAGTTTGATAAAGGTAGGATTCGTAAACGAGGAGCGGATTACTTGTTGTACAAGCTTTTAGAAGCCATTATAGATAACTATTTTGAGGTAATCGAAGACGTCCAGCAGAAAATCGACGAATACGACCTCCGCATGGCCGAAGAAGACGATCATGCCCTTTTCAAAGAAATTGAAGCTGAAAAAAGACAGTTAATTGAACTCCGACAAGTTGTATTCCCTCTAAAAGAGTTGTTTGGTCAACTCGAAAAACTCAACAACATACAAATCGATGAGGAAAACAAATATTATTTCTCGGATTTGAGAGACAATTGTTTGAGTTTACTGGATGAAATAGAAAGTAATAAATCTATACTAGAAGGATTGGGGAATATCTATTACGCCATTCAAGGTCAAAAGATGAATGAAATCATGAAAGTGCTGACCATCGTCGGTGCAATCTTCATCCCCCTTACCTTTATTGCAGGAATATACGGTATGAATTTCGACAACATACCTGAATTACATTACAAAAATGCTTATTTCTATTGCATGGGGGTTATGATCTTTTTGGCCATTGCCATGCTCATCTATTTTAAAAGAAAGAAATGGTTGTAAGGAAACTATTCTCAAACGTTCCAAACAAAAATTGATAATATGACAACTCCAAATATCCTTACTTGGGAAGAATACTTACAAAAATTTAACGACATCTTAAACGGAGATATTACAAGTGCTCCGTACGATAATGAGGATTACCTAAACTACGTTAAGCTTAATAGATCAAGACAAGATAGATGGCTTAAAAAATTAAAACTTAACGAAAAGTTGGTTCATCTGGTAAAGCAAATTAATACTCCCCAGACTTGGTATGCCATAACAGAGCCTTGGTGTGGAGATGCAGCACACAACCTTCCTGTTTTCTATTTATTGTCACAACTCAACGAGCATATAGAATTCAAAATAGTGTTAAGAGACACTCCTCCTTTTATGATAGAGGAATACTTGACCAATGGAGGAAAGAGTGTACCTAAAATTGTGGTGAGAAATGAAAAGGAGGAAGATTTGTTTACGTGGGGACCAAGACCCAAAGAAGCTCAAGATTTAATGTTAAGTTTTAAGGAGAATAACACACCTTTTGAAGAACAAAAAATCATACTACAACAATGGTATAACAAGAACAAAGGGGAAGATATACAACGTGAAATAAGCCTGCTGTTAGAAAACGTGCTGCAATTAGCGTAAAAAGAAGACAGTTAGCACCATTTATAAGGAATTACCCCTAATCGTATTTTGTACTTTTAGGGGTTTTTACCTAATATTGATCAATTGTTAATTTGTAAAACGCCACTACATCAATATTATACTTTCTTTGTTCTATGAAGATTTCACCTTTCCTCCTATTTTTTATGGTTTTACTCGGTTGTGATACCCCCACAGCGTCAAACATCCAAGTATCAACTAAAGACAGCTGCAATGTTTGTTTATTTAGCCTTTCAGACTATTATTACATCAATAATTTAGATAGTCTTTCTTCTATCTCTTATGGCTCTCCAGGAAACGGTAAGTTAGAACATGCTAGAATACTTCCTCCTAAAGGGAAAAACTTTTTCTATTTTGATTCTGCGAGCTATTTAAATGACAGAGCTTTTACTCATGTGGACGTGAGAGATATCATATTGAATACATATCAATCCTTAGCGACGATTTATCCCGACAGAACATTTGGTCTGATGGAAGCAAGTAATAAAACGGGCGGTAAATTAGACCCTCACCGCACCCATCAGAATGGAATGAGTATTGATTTTATGTTTCCTAAATTGAAAAATGGAAAGCCTTACCAAGATCTGGATACCTTAGGATTTATGCATTACCTTCTTGATTTTGATGAAAACGGACATTATAAAAAAGATAAAAGTGTACGCATAGACTTTGAAACCACTGCTCATCACATTTACCTTCTGCACTTAGAGGCCGAAAAACTAAACTACGAATTGGAAAAAGTACTGATTTATACAGAATATAAAGATGAACTATTCAATACGGTTTACGGTAAAAAGTTGAAGCGTCTTGGGATTTACTTTGCACAATACTTATCCCCTAAAATCAACAAGCTACACGACGATCATTTCCATGTAGATTTCAAAGCTAAATAGTATCTTCTTTCTTAAGAAGTAGCATGACGATTCCAATGAGTGGAGAAAGCACTAAAAAGAGCGATCCAAAGTCTGTTACATCATGCAACCACTCTCCTTCTTCAAATTTCAAGAGCAGGGGTAACAATATTGCAATTAAGCCAAAGTAGTACAGCCAATCGAACCAGTACATGCGTTTGAACATGAAACGTTTAAGTAACTGAAGAACAATAAAAATGGCCACTGCGATGAGTACGCTATTGGGCAAAACTCTTAAATCAGCCATCGTACTTGCCGATTGATAATAACCTACTAAATACACTGCAGCAGTTAAACTCAAGATTAAAAACAAGTAGTGTATAATTCTTTTTGACTTTGTATTCTGCATCATAACTTCAAAGATAGAAGGATTCTGTTTTTTGAGAAAAATAGACATAAAAAAAGAGTGACTGAAAACAGCCACTCTCTATTATCTTAAAACTTGTAAGTCTACTTACTAGTTTGCGCTTAAGTATTCTGCAACACCTTCGAAGTCAGCTTTCATTCCTGACTCACCTTTTTGCCAGTTTGCTGGACAAACTTCTCCGTTTTCTTCGAAGAACTGTAAAGCATCAACCATACGTAAAGCTTCGTCAACGTTTCTTCCTAATGGGAAGTTGTTTACGATTTGGTGTTGTACCATTCCTTCTTTGTCGATTAAGAATAACCCTCTGTAAGCAATCATTGGTCCAGTAGCAACTAATCCTTTTTCGATATCGTATTCGTATTCTCCTGCCAATACTCCAAACGCATCAGAGATAGTTTTAGAAGTATCTGCTACGATAGGGTAAGTAATACCTTGGATACCACCTTTGTTTTTAGGAACTTGTAACCATCCCCAGTGTGACTCCTCTGTATCTGTAGATACAGCAACTACTTTACATCCTCTTTCTTCGAATTCTGCTAACTTGTTTTGGAAAGCGTGTAATTCTGATGGACATACGAAAGTGAAGTCTTTCGGGTAAAAGAACAATACTACTGGGTTTTTCCCAACGTACTGATCCAATGAGAAGTTCTCAACAATTTCTCCTCCGTTTACAACTGCTCCTGCGCTAAATGAAGGAGCTTTTTTTCCTACTAATACTGACATTATATTGTATTTATTTGTTCTTAAAATTCTTTGCAAAACTACCGCTTTTCGGCAGTATAATCAAATGTTTCTCTTTATTCTTTGGTTATGTAATTAACAATTCACCAAATCCGTTTTACTTGTTAATCCAAGCTTTAAACATCCAGTTTGTTTTCTCTTTTTCACCTATTAAATCAGAGGCCAAACTGTTTGTACCTTCGTCTTCTAACTCTGCTGAGAGTGCTAAAATTTCTCTTTCTAATTTTAACAATTCCTCTTGCGCTCTTACCACGTAACTCATCCCTACTCTAGCCTCAGCTATGTGCTCATTTTCTGCTATTACAGCTTTGTCTAAGTAAGCTTGATAAGAATGTAAGGGTTGTGCTTCAAGAGTTAATATACGCTCCGCTAAATCATCAATGATTGTTTGCGTTCTCAGATACAACTCTTCGTACTTGGCGTGAATCTCAAAGAAGTCATTCCCTCTAATATTCCAATGTAAAGCACGTAAGTTTTGATAGTGAATTTGGTATGTTGCTAATAAAGTATTTAATAGTTTGACTAATTTTTTTGATTTCTTCATCTTCGTTGCTTTTGTTTTGGTTACTTCAAAGATATAGCTATCTCCCCTTAGTTTTCATCTATAAATTTTATATTTACATAAATTTAATTTATACATGATCTCACACGCTCAAATTCAATACATCATACAGGTATACCAAGAAAAGTCATTTCAAAAAGCAGCGGACAAATGCTTTGTAACCCAGCCAACCTTGTCTATGCAGATAAAGAAAGCTGAACAAACGCTTGGGTACCCTATTTTTAATAGAGATACATCCCCAATTGGATTAACGAGCTTTGGAGAAGAATTACTTCCCCAATTATTTGAAATAGAAGAGTCTTTCCAAAAGCTGGAGATTTTCATTCAAAAAAAAGAAGGAAAATACCAAGAAGAAATAAAGCTCGGTATTATCCCTACCGTATCTATTTACTTGGTTCCCTATTTATATAACATTTGGGATAAAGAATTCCCCAATGTTAACTTAAAGATTGTTGAATTACCTACAGAGAAGTTACTACAGGCAGTGGGTGAAAAAAAGGTGGATGCTGGAATTATGGCTGGCCCGGTACCCGGAGAACGCTTTGATACAAGTTTGCTCTTCAATGAAGAAATAAAAATTTTCGCTCCACAATACGAAGGCAACGGAGTACTTGCTGATGATTTAAAAAACATGAAACCTTGGTTATTGAGTAAAGGAAACTGTTTGCGTACACAAATGATTAACTTCTGTGCTTTAAAACAGGAAGAAAAATCATCGTGGGATTATGAAGGTGGAAACTTAGAGTTACTCACAAAAATGGCCAAACTCCACGGAGGTTTCACCCTATTACCCGAGCATTATTTACAGATGCAACCCAAGCTTCAAAAAGCTGTACTCACTGCAGAAACTCCTGCTCCTGCTCGATCTATTGTAGGTTTTCATTTACCGCGTAATACGAAGAAAGACAATCTACAAAAGATTTACAATGCTTTGAAAAAAGGCTTTCCACAAGAAGAAGATAAACCCTTGAATATCTTACCATGGAAATAAGGACCGTACTAGTTTTCAGTTGTGTGATTCTTTACATAAGCCTTACTCTTTGGGTAAGTTTAAAAATTAGACAGGCCTATTATTTATCAGTAGCAAGGAGATTAGAGTCTTTATCTAATAAACAATTCCATCTTCTTTCTCTCGGGTAAAGAGCTTTTTTACTTCAGGTTTTGTAATTTCAACGAGGGTGAATACCCCTAGAATGAGGCGTAACACACCACTTAAACATGCTATTATCGCCATTACAAAAACGAAACTATAGTTCTTTCTCTGTTTGATACACTTAGCCGTATAGAAGTTCAGTATGCCTAAAACTAAACTAACCAAAGCACCTATACCTCCTATTAACCCAAAAATCCATTTAAGTTCAGGTTCGTTACCTTCGAGGTTTCCTAAAAAGAAAACGCCAAATGCGGCGTATAGCCCAAAGCCCAATACACCTAAAAGGTTCAATACAGCTGCAACAATATATAAAATACGATAAGTGTCTAAGTTGTTCTTGGGAAGTTTTTCTTGGTCTAATGCATCACTCATAATTCAAATCTTTGGTTCAAGATACTAAAAGGATTTGATCAACTTATTATAAGAGACACAATTCATGTCTAAAACCCAAGTAAGAAATTTGAGCAAGGGATAGCAGCGGCAGCCCACAGCCCGAATATATGAGGGTGAGGACTTTAGCGGAAAGCCCGGTTTTGGCGTTTTTTCCGCCAAAATGACCCCGAGAAAAAAAACTTCAATAAAAACATATATCTTGTGTTTTGTTATGCGTAAGAAAATTCTGAATTCTATACTATTTCTGGTAGGATTATACCTTCTATTTTGGTGTTACAATGCTGTAATGATTTATAATTACGCACAAAGCAGCTCTAATAAGCATGCTGACGTTGCCCTTGTACTGGGTGCAGGAATAAGCGACGAAAGGGTTTCACCTGTGTTTAAGGAACGTTTAAATCACGCCATTCATTTATATCAAGAAGGTCGTGTAGCCCAAGTTATATTGACAGGTGGAAAAGGTGAGCAACAAAAACAAGCGGACAGTGAGGTGGCAAAGTACTACCTCTTACAAAATGGCGTACCTGAGAAAGATATATACACCGATACACTTTCAAAATACACGCATAAAAATCTAAGTGAAGCTGAAAAAATAATGCGTAAAAATGGTTTCACAAGCGCCTTAATCGTATCAGACCCTTTGCACATGAAAAGAGCCATGTATCTGACGCAGAGAATAGCTCCAAATTGTTACCCTTCTCCCACACCAAGTAGCATGTACAAAAGCTTTTTGCCGAAAGCGAAGTCCTTATTTTACGAAAGTTTCTTTTTGAGCTTAAGTTATCTCAGATATGGTTTTTAGGTATAAAAAAAGCCGCTTCAACTCAATGAAACGGCTTTTGTAATTGGATATAAATATCTTTTAAAGATCAGCGGCTGTTGCAATCAACTCAGCAACGTCTAATACTTCAATTTCACCTTCTTTTTCGAAGTTCTTCACCCCGTCCGTCATCATTGTATTACAGAACGGACATCCTGTAGCAATAACGTTAGGTTTTACCTCTAATGCGTCTTCAGTACGCTCTATATTCACCTCTTTGTTTCCTTTTTCAGCTTCTTTGAACATTTGAGCTCCTCCAGCACCACAACAAAGTCCGTTAGTCTTACAACGCTTCATCTCTACTAACTCAGCATCTAGCTTTTGTAGCAAGTCTCTAGGCGCTTCGTAAACGTCATTCGCTCTACCTAAGTAACAAGGGTCGTGGAAAGTAATTTTCTTTCCTTTGAATGTATCTCCACCTTCTACTGCTAATTTTCCATCGTTAATTAAACCTTGGATCAATTGCGTATGGTGAATTACTTCGTAATCTCCTCCTAACTCTGGGTATTCGTTTTTCAAGGTGTTGAAACAGTGTGGACACCCCGTTACGATTTTCTTCACCTCATAACCGTTCAAAACTTGAATGTTCATCATGGCTTGCATTTGGAACAAGAATTCGTTTCCGGCTCTCTTTGCAGGATCTCCCGTACAACCTTCCTCAGCTCCTAATACTGCAAACTTAACGTCACAGTGGTTTAATATTTTTACGATCGCTTTCGTGATCTTCTTTGCTCTATCGTCAAAACTACCTGAACAACCTACCCAAAACAAAACGTCTGGTGTTTCTCCTGTAGCTAGCATTTCTGCCATTGTTGGCACTTTCAATCCACTCATAATATTATGACTTAAATACTTGAATTTTAGTTTCTTTATCTACCAAATCAGTAAACTTTCCTTCGAAACGCGTTGCACGTACGATGTGATTGTCTACCCAATGGTAATTTCCTCCTCTTGGTTTCCCGAACATAATTCCGTGGTATTTAAACCCGTGTTCTTTCAACCAAGCTTCTGTAACTTCGCGGTGTTCTTCTAAACGCGAAGTAAAAAATGTAATGATGTGACCTTGATCAAACCATTTATTTAATGTTTCCAAAGCATCTGGATATACTTTGGCGGTGGCCATACGCTCTGGTTCCTCGTTAGGAATATCGTCGCATACAGTACCATCTATTTCAATAAGGTAGTTTTTCACCTCTTCGGGTAAAACAGGACTGATATGTTTACCGTCCACTACCTTATCTATGAGCTTTTTACTGCTCATCTTTCCAGTTTAAACGGTCTGCCTGACTAAACTGCCAAGGTGCTCCGTTGTTTTCTATGTTCGTAAACATGGTAGTTAACTCAGAAGGAGCTTTAGACTCTTCCATAACCAAGTAACGACGTAAATCAACGATAATTGATAATGGATCAATGTTCACTGGACATTCCTGTACACAAGCGTTACAAGAAGTACATGCCCAAAGTTCTTCTTCAGAAATGTAATCTCTCAATAATGATTTCCCATCATCGTGATCTTTACCGTGCTTACGAATGTTGTTACCAACTTCTTCCAAACGATCACGTGTATCCATCATGATTTTACGTGGAGATAAAAGTTTACCTGTTTGGTTTGCCGGACAAGATGAAGTACATCTACCACACTCTGTACATGTGTATGAATCTAGCAAGTTCTTCCAAGTAAGGTCTGTTACATCCTTCGCTCCGAAACGTTGAACCTCCCCTTCTTCAGGTGCAGGTGCAGCAAATGGGTCTGCTGTAGGATCCATCATCAACTCTACCTCTTTCTTCACCGCTTCCATGTTCGTGAATTTCCCTTTCTTCTCTAAATTAGAGTAGTAGGTATTTGGGAAAGCCAATAAAATGTGGAAGTGCTTAGAGAAAGGTAAGTAGTTTAAGAAACCAAATACCATAATAATGTGTCCCCACCATCCAATGCGTTCAATAATATGTAAAGTATGAGGATCCATCCCTCCAAATAGAGCTGGCCCAATAAATTGAGAAATCGTCAATCCAAAAGATCCAGATTCTCCAGTGTTATAATGTGAGGCTCCTTGATTGTACAAAGCTTCATCAGCTCCGTTCATCATAAAGATGAAACATACCAACAAAAGCTCAGCAAATAAGATAATGTTACCATCCATTTTTGCCCAACCGGCCATTTCCTTCATATTAAAACGAGGAATCTTCAACACGTTTCTTCTCAATAAGAAGATGAACGTAGCAACAAAAGCCAATACAGAAAGAACTTCAATGAAAGAGACCATAAAGGTGTAGAAACCACCTAAGCTATCTCTAAAGATTCTATGTTCACCGCTTAAACCGTCAACAATAATTTCGATTAATTCAATTTGAGTAATAACAAAGGCTGCATACAAACAGAAGTGCAAGATGGCCGGAATTGGACGCTGGAACATTTTCTTTTGTCCGAAAGCCACTAACAACATGGTCTTCCATCTTTCCTTTTTGTTATCAGTTCTGTCGATTTCTCTTCCCAACAGAATGTTCTGCCTTATTTTGTTCACGTTCATCGCGAAGTATCCACCACCAGCGATCAACAATAAAGCAAATAAAATAATAGCTATCATAGATTTCGAGTTTACAAGTTTTAATTAATTGTGTCTAAAAGTTTCTTCAACTTCCTTTCTTCTTCTTTCGTAAGTGGCGCTCCTTTCGTTTTGGCACCAAATACACTAACACTTATATATCGTTCTGGGTGATGTCTCAG
This sequence comes from Lishizhenia sp., assembly GCF_033720595.1. GTDB lineage: Bacteria > Bacteroidota > Bacteroidia > Flavobacteriales_D > Crocinitomicaceae > Lishizhenia. Next base: position 17,301 of record NZ_JAWWCF010000024.1, read on the forward strand.
ATCTTCTAACAAGATACTTAAATTATCACTGGCATCTGTAATTTTATGATAGAGTTGATCGTCTTCTAACAATTTACCCAAGGTACCTTCACCAGAATTCACTCTCGTCAACACTGTGTTAAACTCAGCCAATGCAGTATTCGCCATTTCTACAGTACCATTGATATCTGCTTTCTTTAGAGAATCTGTAATGATACCTACATTATTGGTAATGTAATTTACTTGATGTATGGTTTCATTTAAACTGTCAGTTAGAACTTCCACATTGGTAAAGATTCTATCCAATTTTGCTCGTTCATCATCAATTAAACCGTCTAGGTTCTCAGCCACTCTACCAAAAGTATTGATGGCTCTTTTTACCTCCCCTAAACTTGCATCTAAAGAGTAAGCCGCAGATGTATCCCAGAAAGCATTAATAGAAACTACGATGTTATCTACAGACTCCATCAAGTTCTCTAACTTCTGCTTAACCGGCAATAATTCTGTTTGTAATTGCTCTGTAATTTCTTGTGAAACGGTTCCGGTTAATGTGTCTCCCACTTTATGAAAACCTCCATCTGCAATGTAGTGTTGATCTAAATTCATCGCTACACTTAATAAACCAGGTACAATTTCTACTTTACTCCCTAAAGCAGGTTTTAGCTCGTTATCTTGAATACTAAATTTGACCAATACTCGTTTATTCTTGTCAATAAATTGATTGGGACGAACTAACTCAACATCCAAGACCTTACCTACTTCAACACCGTTTAAAGTGACAGAAGCAGAAGGTGTTAGACCTCCTGAAGTTGGGAAATATGCATAGTAAAAATCGTCACCTCCAAAGAAGCTACTTCCCTTGAGGTAGTTCACTCCAAAGATCAATAGTAAGATAGATAAAACAACTACCAATCCTGTTTTGAATTCCTTTGATACTTTCAAACTCTTTAATTTTTGTGGCTAATTTAATAGATAGTTGTTAAACAAACTACTTTAGGCCTTAAAACCCTCAGGAATTCTTTCCTTATTGCTATGTTAATAACCCTAGAAAATTTGGATTTGGAAATTTGTTGTTCGAAATATACCCCTCCTCCTAGAATATACTACACCTTTGAATAATTAAATCTTTGAATCCTTGAATTAAAATCTCTGATTTTTCTTCATCTTAAAGGAGAAAAACTTAGATTTGCATCACCAAATAATAGAGTAAAAGCATCCGTAAATATGGACACATTGAAATTAGAAGAATTCGCTTCGCAAGTAAGAAGAGATATCGTAAGAATGGTAGCAGCTGTTAGTTCTGGACACCCTGGAGGTTCTTTAGGTTGTGCTGATTTCTTAACAGTTTTGTATCAACACACGATGACACACAATCCTGAGAACTTTACAATGGACGGTAAAAACGAAGATATTTTCTTCCTTTCTAACGGACATATTTCTCCAGTATGGTACAGTGTTTTAGCAAGAAGTGGATACTTTAATGTTGCTGATTTAGCTGGTTTCAGAAAAATGGGTTCTGCGCTACAAGGTCACCCAAGTACGGATAAAGGATTACCTGGAATTCGTATGGCATCTGGTTCTTTAGGTCAAGGTTTATCTTGTGCTTTAGGAACGGCTGCTACTAAAAAATTAAACGGTGACGACAAACTTGTTTATACTTTACACGGAGACGGTGAATTACAAGAAGGTCAGATTTGGGAAGCGGCTATGTATGCTGCAGCAAACAAAGTAGACAATATCATTGCAACAATAGATTACAACGGTCGTCAAATCGATGGAGACTGTGACGATGTACTTTCTTTAGGAAACTTGAGCATGAAATGGCAAGCTTTTGGATGGGAAGTATTAGAGATGGACGGTCATAACATGACTGAAATCATTGAAACTTTGGATAAAGCCAAAGCAATGACAGGTAACGGTAAGCCAATTGTTATCATTATGAAAACAGAAATGGGTCAGGGAGTTGACTACATGATGGGAACACATAAATGGCACGGATCTGCTCCAAACGACGAACAATTAGCTGATGCTTTATCTCAGTTAAAAGAAACTTTAGGAGACTATTAATTGAAACGCTTTTTAAGCATATTAATCTTATGTTGGGTGAGTGCTTTTGCATTCGCCCAACAAGATATGACGCGCATCCTCTTCATATTGGACGCGTCTAACTCTATGAATGGTAAATGGGGTTACGAGACTAAGATTGACTTAGCCAAAGAAATCCTCACAAAGACTGTTGATAGTTTAAGTGGTGTAGATAACCTTGAGTTAGGACTTCGTGTTTACGGCCACCAATCCCCTATTACGGCTACCTATCAGGATTGTGCCGACACCAAATTAGAGGTTCCTTTTTACGCTGGAAATGAATCCAAAATAAAAGGTAAAATCAAAACGATAGAAGCAAAGGGAACTACACCTATTGCTAGATCATTAGAAGCAGCCGCAGGAGATTTTCCAGACAACAAGAGCAGAAATATCATTATTCTTATTACGGATGGTGTAGAAGAATGTGATGATGAACCTTGTGTAATCGCAGATAAATTAAGGGCCAAAGGAATTAAAATAAGTCCCTTTATTATTGGTTTAGGATTAGACACAGCCTACTTAGCCAAGTTCGATTGTGTAGGACAATTCGCTAATGCAGATGATAAAAAATCTTTTGAAGTATTACTTAAAACAGTTGTAGATAAAGCACTGGTTAACACAACTGTACAGGTAAACTTAAACCGTATAGATGGGCGACCATTAGAAACCAACTCTACCCTCTTTTTTTACGAAGCAGGAACAAAAAAATTAGTGTATAGTTACATGCACACCTTAAACGAGAATAACTTACCCGATACCATAGTTATTGATCCGAATAGAAAATATGATTTGGTGGTAAACACACTTCCCCGCGTGGAAAAGAAAAATATCACTATCAAGAAATACCAGCACAACATTATAGAAGTAGATTGTCCTCAAGGTTATCTCGATGTAAAAATTAGAAACAAATCAACCGATTACTACTTTACCTATCGCGTTGTTCAGGCGGATAAAACAATTACTTTAAATCATCAGGAATTAGAACAAAAGCAAAAATACATTGTCGGAGAATATAAAGTCGAAATTTACACCCTACCCCGCATTACAATGGATGCTACAATTTCTCAGAGTAAAACAACCACACTTACGATAGATGCTCCCGGTAGAGCTAAGTTGAGATCTTATAACTACAATACAGGACAAATTTTCGTCTTTAGAAACGGTGAATGGGAATGGGTTTGTGATATTAACGCAAAAACAACCCAACAAGAATTTGTTTTACAACCTGGTAATTACAAGATTGTTTACAGAGACGTCACCGCGAAAGCTACCGAATACACCAAAAATCAAGAATTTAGAATAACATCAAATAGAACAATTTCAATAAATCTTTAAATGGAATTAAAAATGAAAAAAATAGAAGTACTTGGCAAGAAAGACACGCGCTCTGGATTTGGAGCTGGACTTCATGAATTAGGTAAGAAGAACCCAAATGTTGTTGGATTATGTGCCGACTTAACAGGTTCTTTAAAAATGAATGCATTTAAAGATGATTTCCCGGATAGATTTTTCCAGGTTGGAATTGCTGAAGCAAACATGATGGGTATGGCTGCAGGTATGACTATCGGTGGTAAAATTCCTTTTACAGGGACATTCGCAAACTTCTCTACAGGAAGAGTTTACGACCAAATTCGTCAGTCTATTGCTTACTCTAACAAAAACGTTAAAATCGCTGCATCTCACGCAGGTTTAACTTTAGGAGAAGATGGTGCTACTCACCAGATCTTGGAGGATATAGGAATGATGAAAATGTTACCAAACATGACTGTTGTTGTTCCTTGTGATTACAACCAAACTAAGCAAGCTACTATTGCATTGGCAGATCACGAAGGACCAGCTTACTTAAGATTTGGTAGACCTTCAGTTCCTATTTTTACACCAGAAGATGCAAAATTCGAAATTGGTAAAGCTGATGTTTTAATCGAAGGTACTGATGTAACGATCGTTGCATGTGGTCACTTAGTATGGAAAGCTATTGAAGCAGCTGAGCAATTAGAGGCTAAAGGAATCAGTGCTGAGGTAATTAACATGCACACAATTAAACCTTTTGATGCGAAGGCAGTCTTAGATTCTGTAAGCAAAACAAAATGTGTTGTTACAGCTGAAGAACACATGATCAATGGTGGATTAGGAGATTCTGTTGCACAGGTATTGTCGCAAAACACTCCAACACCTCAAGAATACG
>NZ_JAWWCF010000025.1:0-21374 GCF_033720595.1 Lishizhenia sp.
AATGAGAGAAGACACCAGTTACACGAAGTTATTCGTTTATCAGGAATGAACTTAATCATTGACGATCAGGATCACCCGTTAATTATTAAAGTAGCGTCTATACCAACTGCAAGAATGCAGGTGTACTTTATAGACAACGAAGAATATTTCAAAAGAAAATCTGTTTTCACAAACGACAAAGACGAGTATCACGAAGATAATGATGAGCGTTCTATGTTCTTTTGTAGAGGAGTTTTGGAAACCGTTAAAAAGTTAGGTTGGAAACCAGATGTGATTCACTGTCACGGATGGATGACATCATTAATGCCAATGTACATCAAGGATGTATACGCGAACGATCCTCACTTTGCTGATGCTAAAGTTGTTTACTCTTTATACGACAATGAGTTTAACAAAAATTGGGATGACAGATTCGAAGAAAAACTTAAATTTGAAGGCTTTGGAGACGACGTTGTTGAGAAAATCAAAACGGGTGACTTCAATAGTTTGAACAAAGCAGCCATCGAATATTCTGACGGAGTTGTATTAGGAAGTGAAACATTGAGTGGAGATTTAACAGAGGCATATGAAAATGCTAACTGCCACAAATTAGAGTACCAACCAGAAGAAATACAAGCAAAATCTGTATCAGAATTCTTTGACAAAGTTATAGAAGAAGAAGTATTGATATAATGAAGAAAACAAACATTTCAACTTATAAATCGTGGCGAGAAGTAAAACTACTTCTCGCTACTTTTTTATGTCTAGGTGTATTTGCCGTAGCCTGTAAGAAAAAGGACAACTTTCTTGGATCAAATGTATTACCGGATGGGACTACATTAAGTACAAGTGGTATTGACACATTTTCAATTATCACCTCAAGCGTGAGCGAAGATTCAGTTCCCGCTTTAAACCCCAGGTTTAACTTACTTGGAAGTTACATCGATCCCGTTTTCGGATCTGTGGACGCATCTTTTTATACTCAAGTCGATATTTCTAATATCGAGCCTGTTTTTGGAGATGATATAAAAATAGACTCCATGGTTTTTTCTATGGTTTACGATGGCTATTACGGAAACTTAGATGAACAAACAGTTGAGATCTATCAGGTAACTGAAGATATGGATTTGGAAGACGGCGAAACCTACTATTCTTTCAATTCATTGAATTACGATCCTACAAATTTGGTTGCACCGAATACTGGAACATTCACACCTACTCCAAACACACAATCTGTAGTTGACGGTGATACTGTTGTTCCGCAGCTTCGCGTACAAATGGATACGAATTTTGCAAGAGACCTTATCAATGAGGCAAAAACAGGAAATTCTTTTGCTTCATCTGAAAACTTTAAAGATTACTTGAAAGGTTTTTATGTAAGAACCAATAACACTACACAAACACTAGATGAAGGTGGGGTATTGTATTTCTCAAATACAGATGCAGCTTCTTTGATTACGATTTACTACAGAGAAATGGTAAACGGTGCTTATGAACAATTTTCATACACGATGCTCATTTCATCTGATGAAATAGATTTTAATCACTTTGACTACGATCACACCGGTACAAATGTTGAGAATGTTATTGACAACCCAAGTGCTGGTTTAATTGAATATTATACTCAGCCTTTTACAACAAGGGCAAAAATTGATATTCCTTCATTGAGTGATATTCCTTATGGAGCTGTTGTTCAAGAGGCCATCTTAAACCTCCCCGTATCTTACTTCACAAGCGATCCGTATAGTCCAAGTTTGGATATTACCCTATTGGCTAATTTGGGTATTAACGATACCGAAGATTTAGCTTTAATAGCTCGTGAAGTAAAGTATAATGACATCACTAAATCTTACAGTATTAACTTAAGATTGTACGTTCAGAAAATCATTTCTGGAGAAATAGAGAATAACGGTTTATTGATTTCTTCGAGTTTCTTTAACACAAGAGCCGAACGAATCATTTTTAACGGACCCAATACAACAAATAAGAAAAAGCCAACGCTAAATATTCTATTAACAGATAATTAGCAAAACACGACGCTACGTACGACTTAAAGCATTATTTTTGTCGTGCCGAATTATAAACAGAAATACGAAAGACTATGTGCGGAATCGTTGCCTACATCGGAGCCAAAGAAGCTTATCCAATTGTAGTAAAAGGATTAAAAAGACTTGAATACCGTGGGTATGACAGTGCAGGTGTTGCACTTTTAAATAAAGATCAAATCAATCTTTATAAGAAACAAGGAAAAGTAAGCAATTTAGAAGAGTTTGCTGAGGAGAAGGATAAATCTGGTCACATTGGAATAGGTCACACGAGATGGGCTACGCATGGTGAACCAAATGACGTTAATGCTCACCCACACCTTTCTGGAGACGGTCAAATTGCGTTGATTCACAACGGAATTATAGAAAATTACGAAAGCTTAAAAACTGAGCTAGAATCAAGAGGTCACGTTTTCAAAAGTGAAACGGATACTGAAGTTTTGGTTCATTTAATTGAAGAAATTCAAAAAAACCAATCTTTAAGTTTACCTGAAGCGGTACGTGTAACACTAACTTACGTTGTTGGTGCCTACGCTATTGTTGTCATGGATAAAAATAACCCACGCCAATTAATTGCTGCGAGAAAAAGTAGTCCTTTAGTAATTGGTATTGGAAAAGAAGGTGATTACTATTTAGCATCTGATGCTACTCCTATCGTTGAATACACGAAAAATGTTGTATACATGGACGATGAGGAAATCGCTATTTTAGATTTGGATTCAGGTATGAAATTGGTGGATATTGCCAACAAGGAGAAAACACCGTACATCCAAGAATTAGAATTACACTTAGAGGAATTAGAAAAAGGTGGATACGAGCATTTCATGTTAAAAGAAATCCACGAGCAACCAAGATCTATTCAGGATTGTTTTAGAGGTCGTTTAAATGCCAAAGAAGGTTGGGTACAACTTGGTGGAATTAAAGATCACATCGAAAAAATTGGAAAAGCAAAACGAATCATTTTCGTAGCATGTGGTACATCTTGGCACGCTGCTCTAGTTGGAGAATACTTATTCGAAGATTTAGCAAGAATTCCAGTTGAAGTAGAATACGCCTCTGAATTTAGATACAGAAACCCTATCATCAATGAAGACGATATCGTTATCGCAATTTCTCAATCAGGTGAAACTGCTGATACCTTAGCAGCTTTAGATATTGCAAAAAAGAAAGGTGCAACTACCTTAGGTATTTGTAACGTTGTAGGTTCTTCTATCTCTAGAGTTACTGATGCGGGTTCTTACACGCACGCAGGACCAGAAATTGGGGTAGCTTCTACAAAAGCATTTACAGCTCAAGTAACAGTACTTACGCTAATGGCATTGTACATTGCTAAGGAGAGAGCTACAATGAGCGAATCTGCGTTTAGAACCATTCTTACGGAGTTGGAACAAATTCCATCAAAAGTAAGCACGGTACTTGAACAAAACAGCTTAATAGAGCACATCTCTGACGTTTATCAGAATGCAAACAACGCTTTATACTTAGGAAGAGGAAGTTCATTCCCGGTTGCTTTAGAAGGTGCATTGAAATTGAAAGAAATTTCTTACATCCATGCAGAAGGATACCCTGCAGCAGAAATGAAGCACGGACCAATTGCTTTGATTGACGAAGAAATGCCTGTATTTGTAATTGCTACTAAAGGAACATCATACGAGAAGGTAGTAAGTAACATTCAGGAAGTAAAAGCTAGAAAAGGTAAAATTATTGCAATTGTAACAGAAGGAGACACACAAGTGAAGGCAATGGCTGATCATGTGATCGAAATTCCAGATACAGATGAAAATTTAGTTCCTTTATTGGCAACAATTCCTCTTCAATTATTAAGCTACCACGTAGCGGTAATGAGAGGGTGTAACGTAGACCAACCTAGGAACTTAGCGAAGTCAGTTACAGTAGAATAATACAATCTTATTCATCAATATAAAGCCTTGGTAAATGTACCAGGGCTTTTTTTTTAACAAATCCCCAACCCTTTATCAACATCTCCCGTTCTTTATACTGAATGTGATATTAGAATAGTTTTCAATTCGCATTTTGGTTTTATTTTCCTTGCAGGCAACTGGACGAAGCTTCTACCATAGATATAACAACAGTTTCTATAGCAGCGTTCAGAGCTTATTTTTAAAACTATTACTTATAAAGGGTAGTTTTATGAAATTAAAAAACCTCTTCTTATTAGTAAGAAGAGGTTTTAATCTTTTTGGAAAATATGTTCCGATTACTTTGCAGCATCAAATCTTCTTGAAACTTCTTCCCAGTTTACTACATTAAAAAATGCATTGATGTAATCAGGTCTTCTGTTTTGGTAATGCAAGTAGTATGCATGCTCCCATACGTCTATTCCTAAGATAGGTGTTCCACCACAACCGTGTCCCATAACTGGGTTATCTTGGTTTGGAGTTGAACACACCTCTAATTTACCGTCTTTAACACATAACCATGCCCATCCTGAACCGAATTGTGTTGCAGCAGCATTGCTGAAAGTATCTTTGAATGCCTCAAACGATCCAAATGCAGCGTCAATAGCAGCCCCTAAATCTCCAGAAGGTGTTCCACCTCCGTTTGGTGACATAACTTCCCAAAACAAGCAGTGGTTGTAATATCCTCCACCGTTGTTTCTTACTGCATTATTTCCTTCACAGTTTTGTAAAATTTCTTCGATTGATTTTCCTTCTAAATCAGTTCCTTCAATTGCAGCATTTAATTTAGCTGTGTATCCTGCATGGTGTTTACCATGGTGGATCTCCATAGTTCTTGCATCGATATGTGGTTCCAATGCATCGTGTGCATAATTTAATGCTGGTAATTCAAACGCCATTTTTCTTATTTTTTATCGTTATTCTTCTTTAAATTCCCGACGATCGGGATACATTCAAAAATAGCCATTAAAAACTTTTTAGACGAATAGTTTAAACGAAAACTCAACCAAACCTTGGAAATATTAAGTTTTGACCATAATAATTTTAGGCCAACTTCTAAAATCCAAAAATTCTTTTATTTTTGCTCTAGTATTAATATGTAAACAAAAACAAAATGAAAAAAGTATTCACATTAGTAGCTGTAGCTGCTGTATCAATGATGATGACTTCTTGTGGTGGTAACGCTGAAGAAGCTGCTAACGAAGTTGAACAAGAAATGACTGAAGCTGCTAACGAAACTGCTGACGCTGCTGAAGAAATGGCTGAAGAAACTGAGGAGATGGCTGAAGAAACTGCTGAGAACGCTGAAGAAGCTGGTAACACAGTTGTTGAAGAGGTTGAAGAAGGAGTTGAAGCTGCTGCTGACGCTGCTGAAGAAACAGTAAACGATGTTAAAGAAGCTGCAGGTGATGCACACGACGCGGTTAAGAATGAAGTTAAAGCTGCTGAGAAGCACATGTAATAATTTCTTTTAGAATATAAAAAAACCGAATGAAATTCATTCGGTTTTTTTTGTGTCTACTATTTTCTATCGCGGTGGACTAAAGCTTTCCTTCTTCACTACACGTACACCATCTTTGTATTCTATCTTACTAGCAACCTTTCCACGCTTATCGTAAATGATTACAAATCCGTCGCGCTTACCATTCTTGTAGTTGGCCTCTGATTTAATCTTACCACCTCTACGCGTATACTCAACCATTTTACCATCGAGCTTTCCATTTTTATACGTTGACAAGTTAGCAGGCGTTCTTCCTCCTGGATAATAAGCAATCCACTCTCCGTGCTTCTCCCCCTTCTTATATGACCCAGAAATCGTCAATTTATAGTCTTTCTGTGAATAAGATAACCATTCACCATCTTTAACGCTAATGCGATTCACTTTACCTTTTAAAGGTCCCACACGCGAAGCTGACTTCTCTTCGATTATCTTGTAATTCCCAACGTCTTTCAACCTTCCATTATCAAAATAACTCTTCCATTCTCCCGTCTTTAAATTATCAGCATAAAATCCTTCAGATAAAGGTTTACCATTCTCATAATACGACTTCCAACTTCCGTTTAACTGACCATTGACAAATTCTGCTTCATTTTTTAAGCGTCCATTTTCCCAATAATTCTTCCAAATACCTTCTTCTTTGCCTTCAACATATTCACCCTCCATTAAAAGGTTTCCATTCTCATACCATGTTTGCCAAGACCCATGTTTCTCATTATCCTTAAAGTGACCTATTTTAAACTTACTACCGTCTTTGTAGAAGTATTTCCACTCTCCTTCTTTCTCCCCATCTTCGTAATATGCGTTATACGCCAACTCTCCCGTTGGGTAGTTATAGATCCAATCTCCGTGTTGAAGGTTATTTTTAAAATCACCCCCCATATCCATTACTCCTTGGTTGGTAAACCATTGCCAAGTACCCTCTTTCATTCCATGCTCGTACTGGCCTTTTACTTGCAAAGTATCTGAATCAAAATAGTAACGATAGTCTCCATGTAATTCACCTTCTTTATAGTGCACTATCTTCTCCAAATCTCCCGTTATGTAAAAGTACTTCCACTCTCCATCTTTCTTGTCAGACTTAAAACTTCCTTTTACAACGATATAACCGTAAACAGCTGCTTCCACGAAAGGCCCATCCTTTAAACCATCCTTGTAGTTATATCTTGATTTAAGATTTGCATTGGTATAGAAGGTCTCCATTTGCCCTGTACCATTAACCACAGTTTGTGTATGCTTCTCATCAGGCAACCAGAAACTCACAACCTTGCTCTGATCGTTCTCAATTATTTCTACTAATTTCTCTCTTCCGTCTCTGTAAAAATATTCCCATTTCCCAACGGCAACTCCTTCTTTAAAATGACCTCTTTCTTCTAGATTACCCATTTCATTCCAAGACATGTACACACTATCTTGAACCCCATTTTTAAAGTAACCTTGACTCTCCTTTTTACCATTCGGGTAATATGTGGTTACAACACCATGAAGATTATTCTTGTAGTAATTTCTAACCTCTACTAAACTTCCTTTTTTGTCGTAATACTTCCACTGACCGTGCTTAAGGCCTGTAATACTCTTTTGCTTATTTTGCCATACATAGTAATACCCTTCACTTTCCAATTTACTTTTATTGTAATCGTAGAAATTGTATTCCTTTTTGGATAATTCTTCACGTTTTACTTTCTGTCCAAAACTTAGGGTAGAAATAAAAAGTGTACTCAACAAAATCAGTCTTAACATAGATATCTATTTATAAAAATAAGTTCGAATAATATAATTGGTTACTTGAACATGATTAAATAACAGCTTTGAACCACCAAAAAGATTCCGAAAGCAAATAATATAGTTCCTGTAATTCTGTTTAGAGATCTTAAAACAGCGTTGGTGATGAAAGGCCTTAATTGTTTAGCCCCCAATATCTTTAAAACATCTATACTAAAGAATGTCAATAATATCACGGCAACATAGATAAAAACGTCTAATGCTTCAAGCGAAACTTTGTTGTTACCTTCTCCACCGAATGCCAATACAGAAAACCAATAAAATATTACGAGTGGATTGGCCATGTTTAACACCAAACCTTTTGTAAATAACATGATATAATCTTTCGAGTCATGCACCATTTTACCAGAAGTATCTGACTTTTGGGTTTTCACTTTTTTAAGGAATAACACTACCCCAAAGCCGAGAAAAACAATTCCACCAATCAGCTTTATAACGGCGTTGTTCTCACCATCAGCAAAACCAGAAACTTCTTGGTATAGTGCGTATACGATGACGATATAAATAATATCGCTCACCAAAACCCCTGCATCAAAGCTCAATGCAGCCTTTACACCCTTTCGTATACTTGTTTCTATCAAGAGAAAAAATGCAGGCCCCAGCATGATGCTTAAGATCAACCCCGTTACTATTCCTTTTATGATTAAACCACTCAAAACTTTCTGGTATCGCTATTTATTACAAAAATAGCAATCCACCTCAACCAATACCGCTTTATGCACACTAAATCTGAACAATCTATGGTGAATGAACAGAAGTTCAGCTTCATCGAATAAAATCCTGATGTTTTTACCTCAGTTTTCAAAGTAAGATATTACATTTGCGGTAAATATTTTGAATAATGAAATTAGGCGCGGCAAATAAGTTATTAGAGAAAATCATCACTAAGGTTGAAGCTGAAGGAATTTTAGCTGAAGGATTGATTGAGGAATTAAAGGAATTAAGAGAATACGCTCTTAAAGAACAAGATCCACTAGTAACTAAAGTAATTCGTTTGACTTACGAATACCTTACTGAAAACGAAGCTTACGATGTTAAAGCGCAGTACGAAGAAGATGAAGATGGAGGTGAATACCCATTAGAAATCGAAGACAAAGAAAACTTGTTGTACTTACTTTCTTTATTGCGTAAGGCTGATCACAAGATCAACAGAGAAGAAATTAAAGATTACAGAACAGCTTTGAAAGAAGAGTTGTACTAAAATCTTCAAGCATAAAATTGAAAAGCTCCCTCATATGACGGAGCTTTTTTTATGTTTACTCCTTTACCTTCACAAAGCGTTTTTTAGACCTTAAATCATAAGAACCTTCCGAGTAATCTTATGTTTATCCTCTGTTTGGAAATCCTTATCAATTTAGAAGTCAGAAGGAAATAGTGATTTTTTATTTAGATAATTTCTCAGATATTCTCAAATACATTTTTCCTTAAAAAAAAGGAATTTTTGTTTTTTGTCACCAAAATAGAAATGTTCTAAATAGTAGGATTCTGACACTACTATGACATAAGAAACCTAGAAAACTCGCATATTTGCAGTCGTAAGAATAGCTATTAATTCAGTGGAAAGATTACACATACTCGCATTTACACATCGCAATCTTAACGTGAGTGAGATTGGCCGTCTACACATAGAACTAGACAAGCAAAAGGAAGTGTTGAGCGCGTTTAAATCTGCCCTTCAATTAGACGAATTAATGTTCTTATCTACTTGTAACCGAGTAGAATTCATTTTCACAACAGATCAGGTTGTTGATACCAAGTTCATCCATAATTTCTTTGCAACACTTTACCCGCACTTAGACGAGGAAGTGATTCATTGTTTTACAACAAACAATGAGCAATACGAAGCTTTGGGCGCGGTAAACCACCTTTTAAGTGTCGCATCTTCTATCGATTCTATGATTGTTGGAGAACGTGAAATTATAACGCAAGTTAGAAAGTCTTTTGAAGATTGTAAGGCTTTTGGTTTAACAGGAGACACCATACGTTTGGTGATGCGTTTCACCATAGAAACTGCCAAGCGTGTTTATACTGAAACAAGTATCGCTACTAAACCAGTAAGTGTGGTTTCTTTAGCCTACCATACTTTGAAAAACAAGCGTGTGCCTTTGGATGCACGTGTGGTTATTGTTGGTGCTGGGGTTACCAATACCAACATGAGCAAATTCTTAAAAAAGCACGGTTTTAAAAACTTTACAGTGTTTAACCGAACGCTTTCTAAAGCAGAAAAGCTAGCTGATGATTTAAATGGTACAGCTTTACCCCTAACAGAATTGAAAAATTTCAAAGGAGGATTTGATGTTTTGATTACCTGTACAGGATCAGACAATCATTTAATCTCTCCTGAAATTTACACGAATTTAGTAGGTACTGATCAAGACAAGAAGATAGTAATCGATATTGCTATACCACATGACTTATCGCCAGAAATTAAAAACATGTACCCTGTAGACCACATCTCTGTGGACTATCTTCAGGAAATATCAAATAAAAACCTTCAGGAACGCGCCAAAGAAGTAGAACATGTTGAAGAAATCATTCAAGAAGCATTGTTCAACTATAAAGAAGCCTACAAACAGCGAAATGTAGAAATCGCTATGCGTCAAGTTCCTCAAAAAATGAAGGAGATTAAATCTACCGCTTTAGAACACGTTTTTGCCGAGGAAATGAGTGCCTTGGATGACGATTCTAGAGAAACAGTAGAAAAAATACTGGCTTACATGGAAAAGAAATACATCTCTGTTCCAATGAAAATGGCCAAAGAAATACTCTTAAAATCTTAATAGACTCCCATGGAAAAAATAATTATCGGATCTCGCGGAAGTGATTTAGCATTATGGCAAGCCAATTTTGTAAAATCTGAACTTGAGAAGTTAAACTGCGAAGTTGAAATCAAGATAATTAAAACACAGGGAGATATGATCCAAAACTTGAGCTTTGATAAGCTTGAGGGAAAAGGATTCTTTACCAAAGAAATTGAAAAAGAATTGTTGGATGGAACAGTTGATTTAGCTGTTCACTCACACAAGGATTTGGAAACAAATCCTCCGGCAGGATTAAAAATTGCTGCAGTATCAGATCGAGAAGATCCGGCAGAATTATTATTGATTAACCCAGATGCCGTTGATGAAAACTACACATGGTCTTTGAAAAAAGACGCAGTTATCGGTACTTCTTCTGCACGTAGAAAATCTTTAGTAGTTCGCTCAAGAGAAGATTTAGAAATCAAAGATTTAAGAGGTAACGTACCTACACGTATTCAAAAGTTGAAAGACGGAAACTACGATGCTATTCTATTGGCCAAAGCAGGAGTTTCTCGATTACAAATCAACTTAGATGATTTAAAAGTTGTTGAATTAGATCCAACAGAGTTTGTTCCTGCTCCAGCACAAGGAGTTTTAGGCTTACAAATTAGAGAAGGTGATACACGCGTTGAAAACATCGTATCTCAATTAAACAACGCAGAAGTAGCAGAAAAAATTGGAGTTGAACGTAAAGTACTGAACCTTTTAGAAGGTGGATGTCAACTTCCACTTGGAGTTTACTGCCCAAATACAACAGAGGTATACGTATCATACACCAATAACTGGCAAGAAGGTGCAGATTGGTTTAAATTCGATGCAGATGATTTAGAGGGAATGGCCGAATTCATCGTAGAAGAATTGCAAAACGATAATGAATAAACTCTTACTTACAAAATCGAATCTTACAGTAGCTGAAACAACTCAGCTTCGTGATTTGGGTTTAGAAGTAATTGTTCAATCCTTTATACATTTTGAAGCGGTAGATTTTATCCTACCGCAAGACAAAGATTTCGAATGGATTTTCTTTAGTTCACCCCGTGCATTTGACTACTTCTTAAAAGGTTGTTCTGAAGAAATATTTTCCAGTAAAAAAATAGCCTGCGTAGGTAGAAAAACTGCCGAGTATATTGCGCAAAAAGGAATAAGTTGTGATTTCGTTGGACAAAAAAGTGGCGAAGTACATACGGTTGCAAAACACTTTAAAGATCTCGTAAAAGGAGCTGGTGTACTATTTCCAATCTCTCAGCGTAGTAACCAATCCATGCAAAGGGAACTAAGCGCAGAACAAATTCTTAATGTACATGTCTACAACACGCTTACAAAGCATGTACAGTTAAAGGAGACTCCAGACTTCATTGTATTTACTAGTCCAAGCAATGTAGAAGCTTACCTCAAACAACATACAATAAACCCCACACAAAAAATCATTGCATGGGGTTCTACTACAAAATCATATTTAGAAAATTCTGGCTATCAAACTTCTTTCACATTAGAAGAAAGCAGCGTAGCTTCTTTGGTTTTTGAGCTTAAAAAGAGACCTCAATTATTCTCCTAGCATAACACCAGTACAGTCCAACAAGGGTAAGTCTATTGTATTTTTTTCCGTGATGGTTTCTGCCAAGAATACGAATTTCTTATCGTACATTTTAGAACCTATCCAGTAACTCACCCAATACTCATTGCTCAAACCAAACACCTGTTCCATAATTGGTTCAATTTTCTGAGCAGTTTGCGCTTTTACATCACCTAAACTATGACGTAACACTGAAGTTTCTATCTTTTCATTGGTCATGGCATTCATTCCATAGCCTTTACTACTCACCAAAACATTCTCCAATGTATCATTCGTTCTATTCAACAAATACACATTGTAAATTCTATCTCCTGTTTCAGCAGTTTCAAATGCTACGGCTACTGAAATACCTTCTACTTTTGGTCCTTTTAGTTCTTCCTTCATTGTTTTTCACAAATTTCTTGTGCGAGGCGAAGGTAAAGAAAAAGGTCTTTCGGATGATCGTGTAAATAGTAATTACTTGTATCCTTTTTGTCAATTTGATATTTCTCCCTACGCTTTGACCCCGTTCTTACAATTACTCTATTTTTCTCCGGTTGAATGATGATATACTGACCCAGAATACCGCGGGCATAAACAGTCTTCACCTCATCATTCAAGGTCCATAAATGCATCCCATATGCTAAATTGGGCATATTATCATTGGTTACATCTGGGTTTGTCATCATTTGCATAATGAAGTTTTCTGGAACTATTTGAACATCATTATATTTCCCTTTATTCAATATCAATTTTCCTAGTTTTAAAAAATCGCGGGAGGTGGCGTATAAACAACAGAAAGATTTTTCCATACCTTCTTTGTGGTCTAAACTCCATAACGCATCCGATTCCATCCCCAGTTGTTTCCAGAACTTTTCCTGTGCATAATTCGCTACCGTTTTTCCCGTTGCTTTTTTCAATATCATCCCCAGGAGTTGTGTATTTCCACTTTTGTATTCAAAACGAATACCTGGAGGTTCATTAAATTGAGAACATTCCATGAGCTTATCTAACTTCCCCGAATAATAAGCTTCTGCATTTTTACTTAAGGGATTTTTCCCACTTTCTGACCAATCCAAACCACTGGCCATCCATAGTAAATGCTTTATTTGAACTTCGTTGTCCTCTTCAATAAAAGGTAAATAATGGGCAATAGGTTCATCAATACTTTCAATATATCCATCCTGAATAGCCGCTCCAATCAATAAGGCCACAATGGTTTTTGAGACTGAAAAACTGTTGCCTAACTGTTGCCGGTTATGATTATCCCAATAACTTTCCAAGACCAATTGGTTATTCTCATATACCAAAAAAGAAGCTGTTTCGATTTCCCTCAAACTGTCTTCATCTTCTTTGGAAAATTGATAACTATTATACTTTCCAGAGAGCTTTAAGTCTTCGATAAATAAATCGTCGTTGGCAATAATATGATTAGCGAATACATTTTCATCATAGAGTGTTGGGCCTGTTTTGCCGTGCAGATAGGTATAATAAATTCCCTTGTAGAGATAGAATCTTCCCGAGAGAAGGATGAAAAGATTTCCTACGATGAATAGAAATAAAAGTAAAAATGAAGCTTTTTTTGCTGCGGCTTTAAGCTTTTGGAAGGTCTTGTTCGTTGGCATATGTATAGTCAAATAGCTGAGCCAGATGTGCTGCTAATTTAACTTTTACCTCATCCATATCTACAGCCTTACCTAACTCCTGTTGCATTGAAGTTACAGCTTTATCATCAATTCCACAAGGAACTATATTGTTAAAATAATCGAGGTTAGAATTCACATTGAAACCTATACCGTGCATGGTCACCCAACGACTACTTTTCACCCCCATGGCACAAATCTTACGTGCAGTAGGTTTATCTCCATCTATCCACACTCCTGTTAAACCATCCACTCTACCCGATGCTATACCGAAATCTTTAAGTGTAAGTATAACTGCTTCTTCTAAAAAGCGCATGTATTTATGGATATCCGTAAAGAAGTAATCTAAATCGAAAATAGGATACGCGACTAATTGACCAGGACCGTGATACGTAATATCTCCTCCTCTGTTAATCTTGTAGTAAGTTGCTTCTTTCTCCTCTAACTGATCATCGTTAAGCAAAAGATTTTCCTGCTTCCCCGATTTTCCTAAAGTATAAACATGTGGGTGCTCACAGAATAACAAGTAATTTTTTGTTTGTTCTTCTGTTTCACCTTTACGCTGTGCAATTTTTAAGTCGATAGCTACCTTAAACAATTCCTCTTGGTAGTCCCAAGCCTCCTTGTAATCTATTAACCCTAATTCCTTAAAAATAACACTTGGTTTCATCACTTATATTTTAGAAAGTTCTCCTTTTAGGTAGTTGATTACATCAATCTCTATTGGATCTACGTTAAAGATATCAGCAAGCATTATAGAAGACCAATCGATAATATGAATGATGTACATTACCTCTTCAATTAAATTGGCTCCTTTTGCCTCTAGTACAAATACGTGAGGTGTTTTCTTTGCAATGATTTCCTTACAAAGGTTCATTCTAAATTTATTGCGTTCCAGCGTTGAAGGAGAATCAATAAATAAAACCCCGTAACGGTCGTCTCCACCACCCCATCCAACTAACTCATTGTGGTTCATTTCAGGAACTACATGGTGCGAACACAAAATCTTTGCATTCTCATTGTATTGTTGACGTGCACGAATTACAACAGGCTCAAATTCAGGTGTTGAATACATAATCAATTCCTTATTTGGAATGAATTCTGCCAACTTTTTAGCCTCTTCCTTAATTTCTAATATATGATTGTTAAGGTGTTCTCTACAGTTTTCTAATTCTTTCAATTTCAAGTCAGAAATTACGCCTGCTTGAAACAACATGTTTAACAAATGGATAGATGAAAATGCCAAAGCGCTACGAGGTGGATTACCTGCTGGCATCTTCACAACATCGTAATTGTTGGCCTTACAAAAATCGTATAACTCACCTCCTGAACAAACAGCCGCAATAGTAGCTCCCTTATCCTTCGCTGCTTTTACAGCCGTTAGGGTTTCCTCTGTGTATCCAGAATAAGAAGAACCAATAACCAAGGTTGTCTCGTTGATGAATTCGGGTAAATTATAATTTTGATTCGCTAAGATGGGAATATTGGCTTCAGCGGCCACCAATTGCGCCACTAATTTTCCACCAATTCCAGATCCTCCCATTCCACAAATAACAACACTCGTGAAATTTTTATTGTGCAGAGATTTAAACTCTAGGCTGCGGGCTGTTTCCAGAGCATCATCGATGTTCTTCGGAAACTCAGCGATTAATTTATCCATTTTTATTTGCATGTAGAGAACAAAGATAATTAAAGTACATACTTACGAAAGTTTTATTAAAATATTGCACGATTTATTGCATAAAAAAAGGGAAGCCAAGTACTTCCCTTTTCTATATTATCGTTGAAATCCTTTAAGATTTAATCAACCTCATCGTTTGAATTCCTTTTTCGCTTGCAATCGTTATCATGTATACTCCAGAAGTTTCATTGAATAAATCAAACTGAACTTTTGTAGCATCCGTTG
Source organism: Lishizhenia sp. (assembly GCF_033720595.1). Lineage (GTDB taxonomy): Bacteria > Bacteroidota > Bacteroidia > Flavobacteriales_D > Crocinitomicaceae > Lishizhenia. Next base: position 15,126 of record NZ_JAWWCF010000025.1, read on the forward strand.
TCAATTCTTTCACTAATCTTCCGTTCAAATCTCTTACTGCAATCGTTTTTTCTCCTTCAGACAAGTTGGTTAAGTTGAAAATTCCTGTAGATGGATTCGGGAATAATTTCACTTGTTCTGCTTCCTCTTCAACCTGAGTAGAAAGGTAATCCGAACAAGGATTTCCAATTCCTATAATTCTCTTAATCCCTGTGTTTTCTGGGTCTAACCAATCCATTAAACGACCTGTAGAATCTGCTCCTGTTGGATCCCAAGAAACACTTAGTTTACCATATAAATCGGCGTTACTTGTTGCAGTACAAAAAGAAGACCCCCCTGATAAAATTCCTACTACTAAACCATCTTCATTGAAAATTGGCGAACCTGAAGAACCACCTTCAGTAACTCCGTGTCCATTTTGCGTAGCAGACCAAACAACTCTCCAGTGCGCTCCACTTAAACCACCGTTATAGGTAGATGATGTTAAACTATTATTGAATGTAGAAATCTTTTTATCATGCCCTGAAGGGTGGTGAATTCCAACTCCATTTGTTGCTCCTGGTCCTCTAGCGTCCCATCCATTGAAGTAAGCATTAGAAGGCAAAACGTCGTTAGATGTTAACTCACACAATGTAAAATCAGTTCCATAAACTTGGTTACTGTTCGAAACGTTCCACGTGTTTTTCGACGAGGCTCTAAAGATTGCTCCTACTGCCGTAAACAATGGCTTTTGATACGGTGCCGTTGCTCCAGGTACACAATTTGGATTTTGATAGTTGAAATACCATACGTTCTGTGCAAAGTCAGAAGTTTGTGTTTTCTCTCCACAGTGTGTAGCTGTTAAGATTAATGGGGCACAATCATAACTTGTATTTGCCATTAATGAAGCCGAACATACAAAACTACCTCCATCTGCAGAAAAAGTATATTGTATAACAGAGTTGATTTGATCTTGGTGGTTATCTCCTTCTGGACAAGCCACATTTACCTGACAAGCATCTGCTTTTGCAGGGATGTAATCGTACTCTCTGTAAACTCCTATTCGATCTTCCACTCCTCGGTAGAAATAAACTACTTCTCCTATTGTAAAAATTGCTTCTTCAGTAACCGACAATGGTTGATTATATTCAATCGTAATTTCATCTCCCTGAATCATTTCCATGGCAAACAAAGAAGGTGTTTCGGAAGTAAAAGCACCTATCACTTGTGCTTTATTCTTGTTGTATGCAAACAACTTTCCTCCTTCGGGAATGTAGTAGTTGTCCATGTACAAACCTAATGCCTGCGCATCTTCAACTTTAATTCTTAATTTCCAAATTCTGGTATCTCCTTGAACATACCAATTCCCAGCATTTTCCATTGATAAATTTGCTGGTAAGTTGATTCCTACTCGATAATTGCGTTTGTCTCCCTCAAGATCTTCCGCAACTACTTCTGACATGTTTGGTTTTGTTAGGCTTACTAGGTCTGTTTTCTTTAATACTTTGTAAGCTGTTGCGTTAAAGCTTTCTGGTGTTCCACCGAAGCTTTTTTGAGCAAGTGATGCTCCACACAAAAGCGAGAACAAAAGGGGCAAAAATGCTTTCTTCATTTCTATTTATTATGATTTCCTAACTATTTTTAAACGTCACGCAAATTTACAAATTTTATATTTGTTTGTTATTTTAGGACTTTTCCCCTCACGAAATAACAATGAGTCATATACTTTTAATAGAAGACGAACAAACTATAGCAGATGCTGTCATCTTGAATCTAGAGCTTGAAAACTACACCGTAACCCACGTAGATACTGGGAGTTTAGCTTTAGAAGAAGTGAAGAATATTGCATCCTATGATTTGGTGATATTAGATGTAATGCTTCCCCATCATTCGGGGTGGGAGGTATGTGAAGCTATACGTAAAACCAGTAGTATTCCTTTATTATTCGTTTCGGCGAAAGGAAATACAGAAGACAAAATCAGAGGTTTAAAATTAGGTGCCGATGATTATTTGGCCAAACCTTTCGATTTAGAAGAGCTTTTATTACGTGTACAAATTCTACTTAAACGCAATGCTCCTGCTGGTGGTGAACAACTCGAACAACTCACCATCGCCAATAAAACCATAAACTTTATTAGTTATGAGGTATTGGAAGACCAAGAAGTCATTGCCAAATTATCGAAACGTGAAGTGGAACTCTTAAAACTTTTCTATGAGAAAAAAGGAGAAGTTATACCCAGAGACACCATTCTAGATAGACTATGGGGAGAAGACCAATTTCCGAGTCCCAGAACAATAGATAATTACATTCTCGGTTTCCGTAAACTCTTCGAAACCAACCCAAAATCACCCGAACACTTCCTATCCATTAGAGGGGTAGGATATAAGTTAATTCTTGAGTAATTTTGACCTTTTTGAAGACTATGAATTCATCCAAACAGAGAAGATACGATAAAGCCTACCTACGCATGGCCAACACTTGGGCCAAATTGTCTCATTGTAAACGCAAGCAAGTGGGTGCCATTATTGTAAAAGATCAAATGATTATATCTGATGGTTACAATGGTACACCTGCTGGATTCGACAACTGCTGTGAAGATGAAGACCACAACACACATTGGTACGTGTTACACGCAGAAGCAAATGCAATATTGAAAGTTGCTAAATCAACAAACAACGCTAAAAACAGTACACTATACCTCACCCTCTCTCCTTGTAAAGAATGTGCCAAATTAATTCTACAGGCCGGGATTAAACGCTTGGTATTCATCAATGATTACAAAGATGATTCTGGATTGAGATTTTTAGAGGATGCAGGAATAGATGTAACACAAATCGCCGACATAGAAGATGAATAAAATGAAAATTGCCCTTCCCTTAATCGTTGGAGCCACCCTTGCTTTAGGCTTATTCTTAGGGACAACCTTGAATACAGAAACTTCTCCTTTTAAAAAGTCGGAAGCTGCAAATACGAACGCGCAAAAATTGAATGACATACTTTACATTCTTGATAAGAAGTATGTAGATTCAATTGACAAAGAAGATATTTTTGAAGAAGCTATCAGTGATATGCTGCACAAACTTGACCCTCACTCCAACTACATCGCAGCCAGAGACCTGGCCCGTTTAAACGAAAGTATTCAAGGTCATTTTGGTGGTATTGGTGTAAGATTTTCTATCATAAGGGATACGCTTTGTATTACCAATGTTCTACCCAACTCACCAAGTGAAAGAGCTGGAGTAGAATCTCAAGATCAAATCATTAAAATTGATGGAGAAGTCATATCGGACTCTACCATTAATAATGATAAAGTAATGAAAGCGCTAAAAGGTTTAGAAAATACAGAAGTTACTGTAACAGTACTGCGCAATGATGAACTTTTGGACCTGACCATTACCAGAGGTAGTATACCTGTAAATAGTGTACTGGCGAGTTACATGTTGACCGACAAAACAGGGTACATTCAATTACAAAGCTTTTCCGAAAAAACAACAGAAGAATTCTACAGAGCAGCACTCGAACTGAAGGCTAAAAAAATGGAGAATTTAATCGTTGACCTCCGTTTTAACGGAGGAGGATTGATGTCTGCAGCCATTAACATTTCTGATATGTTTTTAGAAAAAGGACTACCTATAGTAAGTACCAAAGGAAAGAGTCAACCCGATTATACAGAATATGCTGCTAACCCGCCAGTAATGGAAGGTATTGAACTGGCTATCTTGATTAACAGCAGTAGTGCATCGGCCAGTGAAATTGTGGCGGGTGCTATTCAAGATAATGATAGAGGTACTATTATAGGAAGGCGTTCTTTTGGTAAAGGGTTAGTACAACAAGACATGCTCTTAAAAGACAGCAGTAACTTGCGTCTTACCGTTGCACGTTACTTCACTCCAACTGGAAGAAGTATACAACGTCCGTACACTGAAGGATTCGAAGAATACATGATGGATGAGCGCGACCGTTATCAGAATGGGGAACTATACCATCTAGATTCAACACTTATGGTTGACTCATTAAAGTACGTCACGCCCGGAGGAAAAGTAGTTTATGGAGGTGGTGGAATTATGCCAGACATCTTTGTTCCACTTGATACCACGGGAGGATCTTTTTACTATACTAAATTGCAATACGGTGGTGTATTTAATGCCTTTGCCTTTGACTATGTAAAACAACATAAAGAAAGCCTGTCGAAATATAAAGACATATACAGTTTCAGAAAGAACTTCACAGTTACACCTTCACTGTTAGAAAACTTTACAAAATATGCCCTTGATTATTATGAAATTGAAGCATATCAAAATGAATTAAAGCGATCTACTGTATTAATCCAAAGAGAAATTAAGGCGAACATTGCCAATCAGATTTGGGTAGATAACGCTGCTCAATTGATGCGTGCGGATACGGACAAAGAAGTACAAAAAGCACTCGAATTTTTGGAAAAATAAAAACACAACACATAAAAAAAGCCTCACTTCAATAAGTGAGGCTTTTTCTTTGCATATAATTATTCACTAGAAATGAATTTCAAATTGCAGACGGTAAGATAATCCATCGTCTCCACTTCTCTTTTCTAAGTATCCTAAGTCTGTTTGCACTTTTAATTTGTGTCCCACAAAGAATTTAGAGAATCCTAATCTGTATTCTTGTTGGTCTCCGTTAACAACATCTGGTGTATCAATACCTGCATATCTTGCTGCAATTTCAATGTTGTTTTTAAACATGTAACCAGCTTGTACATTCAATGATCTACCTGTAAATACCTTTCCAATCACTATATCACCGTTATACACTAATGGATTGTTTCCGTTCGTCCATCTATCCGCATATTCTGCCATTACAGACCAACCTTGGTATTTAAACATCATGTCTGCAAAAACCGTGTACACATTTTTACCATGGAAGTTGTTTTGTGCGTCGCGGATAAAGCTACCCATGTTCCCTCTTTCTCTTACAGCTCTTTCATTCAAATCATAAGTTAATCCAAAGGCTAATTTTGGTTTACTTTCTCTCTTGATAGCAGAACCAACATAATCTCCTTTAGAAGAAAAATTACCAAATGGCAAAATCTCAACTCTACCTGTGTATTCCAAACCACCTAAGTTTGCCGATCTCATATTTCGACCTTCACCTTTAGAAATTGCAAAAATTTCTTTTACAACTACACCACCTATGGTATTATGGTTTCTGAACTGCAACCCCAAATCACGGTCGATGTTAAATCTAGAGTTTAAGATAGAACGATCTACTAACTGCATGTTTGCAGAAGAAATAACACGCTCTCTGTTTCCTGGTAACTTCGTTTGACCACCCCATAGCGAGAAGTTTTTGTAGAAGTTCCACTTAAATACGGCATCTAAAACAATACGCGTATCTAACAAAGGTTCAGAATCACTTACTGCAATATCTCTATCTGATAATGCTAACTCTACTTTGTACGTTAGTTTAGGAGAATAAACGTGTCCTTTCATTTTAATTCTTGAACGACGAATTAATAAATTTGGCTTAAACCCATCTATTTGGTTTAATTCATCGTTGTTCACTGTCCAATCTGTAGTCATCAATGTCTGAAAACGGAACCCTAAGTTCATTGAAAAACTTTCATTCTTTCCGGTAATGTTAATTCCTTTTCCAAATTCACCTACCTCTACTTGCGCACTAACTGTTGCGCTAAATAATGCTATAACTACAAGTAATACTGATCTCATTCCTTTATCTTTTGGTTTTAAAAATCACTGCAAATTTACGGCGTTTTTAATGTAGGATTAACATTGTTAAACCATTCTTAACACACTCTTAATATTTGCTTCATGCTAAAACCCCTTGTAAATAAAGGGATTCAGATCTATTTTAACCGTGATCAATTTCGCGTCCTTCTCAAATGTCATGCGTTTTCTTAACACAATGGTAACACTGCAATGAATGTCCGTCATTTCATTTGGAATAATTTTGCAGCAAAATAAATTGCGTAAGATGAAAAATACATTTTTACTAATTACTTTGTTCTTTGTTTCCTTTATGGGATACGCTGTGCAAAATGACACTACGATTGTAGATTCAGCGATTGTAGCAAACTCTAGTGTACAGAACAAAGAGATTTTTAGTAATCTAACTTTTAGTTTTAAAAACTATAAGGATAAAAGAACTACCAATCCTTTAGAGATCGGTAGCACAACTTTAAAAAGTGATAACGTCTTAACTTCTGACCAATATGTTGCGATTAAGTATAAGAAAGAAGGAGAAGATAAATGGGTGAGTCAATACTTCTCTACTTCTGATGATAAGATGGTCAT
>NZ_JAWWCF010000026.1:0-21371 GCF_033720595.1 Lishizhenia sp.
GACACGAAGCTTTCTTTAGAAGAACTAAAGTTACTGAACAATCAGGTTAAAAATCGTGAGCGTCTCTTGCGCAACTTCGACAATCAAATTCGCTCTACCGAAGCTACCATAAAGGAGAAAACCCTTTCTATTGATGGTTTGAACGAGAGTATAGATAAGCTCAAAAACCAATACAAAGAACTTTTACTTTTTGCCTACAAGAGACGTAGCAAGTACGGTCAATTAATGTACATTTTTAGCTCGGAAACCATTGAAGAAGCTAAAAAACGCAAGCTGTATTTAGAAAAGTTAACTGAGGTTCAAAAGAAACAGCTTACCGTAATACATCAAAAGATGAATGCTTTACAATCTGACATTGAAGCCTTGGAAAAAGAGAAGGTGAAAAAGCTAGAATTGTTAGCGAAAAAGAAGGAAGAACGCGAAGCCATACTCTTGGCCAAACAACAACAAGAAACTGTATACCAGCAACTCAAAGCTGAGGAGGAAACTTTGCGTAAAAACTTGCACGACCAAGAATTAAAAAAATCGAAGTTACAAGCAAAAATTCAAGAAGCTATACGCAAAGAAATTGCTGCTGAACAAGCCCGATTGGAACGTATTAGAAAGGAGAAAGAGCGTTTGCGTAGAGCAGAAGAAGCCCGTAAAAAAGCTGAAGGTAATACAACTCCCGCTCCACTTCCAACAACCAAAGATGACTTAGATGAGAGTAATGGTTTTGATAAAAACAAGGGAAGATTACCATGGCCGGTAGAACGCGGTACGATCACTGAAAACTACGGTCGCAACCCTCACCCGACTTTAAACAATGTTTTTACCAATAACAATGGGGTAGATATAAGCTCTCCTAAAAATGCGCAAGTACGCGTAGTCTTTAAGGGTGAAGTTACCAGCGTATTTAGTATTTCTGGAGGTGGGAAAGTTGTGATTGTAAAACACGGCAATTATAGAACCGTTTATGCCAACTTACAGGAGGTATATGTTACCAAGGGTATGGAATTAGATGCAAAGCAAGTAATCGGATCTCTATTGCCTTCTAAAGACGGAGAACTATCTGTTGTTCACTTCGAGATTCATGTTATTACCGAAGGTGGTGTCGAAAGATTGAATCCTAACTTGTGGATTGCAAGATCTTAGCGTGATTCCAAGATTCAATAAATCAAGAATTCAAAATATTTATCCTCTGTTCTTACGGCATCTCGATAGTTCGACTTCGCTCACCTCAGCGCTCTCTCGATAACCTCGTTGAAGGATTAGGGGGTATACTTCCTACTCACACTCTAGACTATCTATCAGCCCGTGATTGTAGCGGCAGCTTTGCCTTGTGAAGGCTTAGTTCTGCTTTGCGCTTTTTAGCGACCACCGGAAGCTACAAATAAGCTTAGCAAAACTTAGGTGAACAAGGTAAACTACAGCGGAAAGCGCGATAAGGATGCCAAAACAGTATAGAGCAAAACTTTAGCGTACGGAGCATAAAAAAAGGAAGACCTATGGCCTTCCTTTACGTTATTTTGAGAATCTGTATTTGAAGATACAGTAGATGGCTCTGAAACCATCTTTCCAGCCTATCTTCTTCCCTTCTTCGTAAGTTCTACCGTAGTATGATATACCTACTTCATAGATTCTAATTTTCTTTATACGTGCCAATTTTGCGGTAATTTCTGGCTCAATACCAAATCTATTTTCTTTGATTTTGATGTTTTGCGCAATGGACGTTCTAATCAACTTGTAACACGTCTCCATGTCAGTTAAGTTCAAATTGGTCATCATGTTAGAAAGTCGCGTTAAAAACTTATTCCCAATTGAATGCCAAAAGAACAATATCCTGTGCGGTTGTGCTCCCACAAAACGAGAACCGTAAACCACATCCGCATTATCCATAAATACTGGCTTTAACAACAAGTTATATTCATGTGGATCATATTCCAAGTCCGCATCTTGTACAATGATATAATCTCCTGTAGCTTCTTGGATAGCGCGGTTAATGGCTGCTCCTTTGCCTTGGTTTCTATCTTGACTAAAAAAGCGAATGTCCATGTTAGGATTGCGCTCCATGTACTCTTCTATCTTCTGTACCGTTTTATCTTTGGAGCAATCGTTAACGATAACAATTTCCTTTTGAATATTATTGACCAATTCTACTTCTTGTACTTTATCAAGAATGATTTGAATGGTATTTTCCTCGTTGTAAGCAGGTATGAGTATGGATAATTTTTTCATTGATTAGTATTAAATGTTCATTTCAGGTACGTTGTCTGGCACTACTAGGTCGCCCTCAGTTGCCGCAATAATTTCTTCAACGCTAACACCAGGTGCTCTTTCTACCAAGTGGAATTGTCCGTCTTTAATCTCCAAAACAGCCAAGTTTGTTACCACCTTCTTAACACACCCAACACCCGTTAGAGGCAATGAACATTGTTTTAATATTTTAGACTCACCTTTTTTATTGGTATGCATCATGGCTACAATAATGTTTTCTGCAGAAGCCACTAAATCCATTGCTCCTCCCATTCCTTTCACCATTTTCCCTGGAATCTTCCAGTTTGCGATATCACCGTTTTGCGCTACTTCCATAGCACCTAAAACTGTTAACTGTACGTGTTGTCCACGTATCATTGCAAAAGAAGTAGCTGAATCAAAGAATACAGCACCCGGACGGGCAGTAATCGTTTGCTTACCCGCATTGATTAAATCTGCATCCTCTTCTCCTTCAAAAGGAAAAGGTCCCATTCCTAATATTCCATTTTCTGATTGGAATTCAACCTCTATATCTTCTGGGATGTAATTTGCCACCAAAGTTGGAATACCTATACCTAGGTTAACGTACCAACCATCTTGTAATTCTTGTGCAATTCTTTTTGCAATACCTGTTTTATCTAAAGCCATTTGTATCTAATTTTTTGAAGGTTGGAAATTATTTTTGACGTACCGTTCTTTGTTCAATTCTCTTTTCGAAAGCTTCACCTTTAAAGATGCGTTGAACAAAAATTCCTGGAGTATGAATCTCATTTGGATCTAACTCACCTGCAGGTACTAATTCTTCCACCTCTGCGATAGTTATTTTACCTGCCATAGCCATCATAGGATTGAAGTTACGCGCTGTTGCTTTGAACACCAAATTTCCTTCTGTATCTCCTTTCCAAGCTTTAACAATAGCAAAATCTGCCGTTAATGCTGTTTCTAAAATATGTGGTTTTCCATTGAATTCTCTCACTTCCTTACCTTCTGCTACCTCTGTACCGTATCCAGCAGGTGTAAAGAAAGCTGGAATACCGGCTCCTCCTGCTCTACAACGCTCTGCTAATGAACCTTGAGGAATTAAATCTACCTCTAGTTCACCTGATAACATCTGACGTTCGAACTCGTCGTTTTCTCCTACGTAAGAAGAAACCATTTTCTTGATTTGCTTCCCTTGTAACAATAATCCTAAACCAAAATCATCTACACCGGCATTGTTAGAAATACAGGTCAAATCCTTCACCCCCATTTTTACCAATTGTCCAATAGAGTTTTCTGGTATACCACACAAACCGAAACCACCCAACATCAGGGTCATTCCACTCTCTATGCCTTTGCAAGCATCTTCAACATTATTTACAACTTTGTTCATATCTTAAAATAAATCGGGCACCTCATCTGAATTACTAGATTCTCCTGGCCCATTATTGTTATTCTCGCCGCTACAATTATACACAGAATTTTGGTAATTGATAGGCATCTCAAAGTCCTCTTTAGAGATCTTAATTTTAGGGTCCTTGTACACCTTCTGCATATAATACCCATAAATAGGTAAAGCCATACGTGCACCTTGTCCCCATTGCATACTTCTAAAGTGTACACCTCTATCTTCTGCTCCAACCCATACACCCGTTGCTAGATCAGGTGTTAAGCCCATGAACCAACCATCAGAGTTATTTTGAGTTGTTCCCGTTTTACCCGCAGTTGGGTAAGTAATTCCTCCCCATGGCCAGTAAGAACCTCTTAAGCTAGCACCTGTACCTTTTTGCACCACATCTTTCATTAACGATAGTGTAGCGTACGCCAATTCTTCAGACATCGCTTCTTTTGAGTTTGGCTGTGCTTCATAGATGGTATTTCCATTTCTATCTTCTATCCTTAATAAAATAGTAGGTGCATTGTAAATTCCTTTATTAACAAAAGTTGCCTGAGCGGCTACCAACTCAAATAAAGATAAATCCATAACCCCCAAACACATGGCTGGAACTATATCTTCTTTACGTAAAGTAATATTTAGATCTTCCATTAATTTAGCCACTGCTTGTGGTCCGGCTGTACCTCCCATTTTAGACATTACTGCTACTGTAATATTGTTCATAGAGTTGGCAATACCATGACCAACCGTAATGGGCTCTCCTGTTAAATCAGCGCCTGAGTTTCCAGGACACCACGACTTCAACTTATCTGGATCACTAGTTTCAGTAACGTCTACACAATACGCGATGTTTGGAAAAGTTGTGCATTTGTTCACCACACCGAACCTCATCGCAGCAGAGTAAACAAAAGGTTTGATCGTAGAACCTACCTGACGCTTCCCTTGCTTTACGTGATCGTAAGCAAAGTGATTCAAATCAGTTCCTCCAACCCAAGCTTTCACAAAACCAGTTTGCGGCTGTATAGAAATCATCCCCGCTTGTAAAAAGTTTTTGTAGTAAAGTATACTGTCTAATGGACTCATCACCGTATCGATATCCCCTTTCCAAGAGAAGACGGTCATCTCAGTGGGTTCATTAAATTTCTTCACGATTTTATCATGTGAAAGGCCATTTGCTTTCAACATTTTGTAACGTTCAGAACGCTTCATGGCAGAATTCACTATTCTATCGATTTGATCTTCCGTTAAGCGATTAGAGAAAGGGAAATGTCTTGTTCTTTTATTGTTTTTAGTAAACTCTCTTTGCAGCGTTTCAGATAAGTGCTTGTGTACCGCATGTTCTGCGTGTTTCTGTAAATCCGCATTAATGGTAGTATAGATTTTCAAACCATCTTCGTAGATATTGAAAGGAGTACCATCTGCCTTTGCATAGATGTAATCTCCATTTTCATCCTTACTTCTCAATACATCCTGAACCTCTTTCCTTAAGGTTTCTCTAAAATAAGTAGCAATACCTTCTTTGTGGTCTACACGTTGGTAATCCGTTACTATATTTAAATTTTGAAGACTGTCTCTTTCCTCATCAGAATCAATGGTTGCTGTTAAGGCTTCATTTCCTTTTCTACTGTTTTTTCTCCACAAGTCTAAAACCGTATTACGTCTGTTCACAGCTCTCATTGAATCTTTCACAAATAAAGTTCTCGCTTGCTCATCTGTTACATTTCCCTCATCAATATTATTGTATCTCGCATATCGTTTTTTGTAGTTTCTAACATTGAAAGAGTGTGGGTTATACAGCGATGGATTCTTACACATCCCCACCAACATAGCTGCTTGTTCTTTGGTTAAATCTTTTGGTTTACAATCGAAATATACTTTAGAGGCAGAAGCAATACCCACCGCATTGTACAAGAAATCGAATTGGTTCAAGTACATGGTTATGATCTCTTCTTTGGTGTATTTCTCCTCCAAACGCAAGGCAATAATATTCTCTTGCACTTTTTCATACAAACGTCCTTCCAAACCACTCACTTCCCTTTTGCTCTCCTTTTCAGGATCATCGAGTAAAGCAGCAGCTCTTTCTTTGTCTCTCTGCGCCAATGTAAAAATCAACTTTGCCAATTGCTGAGAGATCGTAGATGCTCCTCCGGCTTTCCCCATATTTGCCAAAGCTCTTCCCACCGCTTTAGCGTCTATTCCAGAGTGCTCCTGATACCTCTCATCTTCCGTTGAGATCAAAGCTGAAATCACATAGGGTGAAATCTCATTATAGGTCACAGATGTTCGGTTAATTTTCCAAAACTTCCCCAAAGAAGTTTCTCCATCATCTGCTAAAATATCTGTCGCCAACAATTCTGGTGGATTTTCCAACATAGCCACCGAAGGAAGATCCTCCTCATCGGTTACAATATAACGCAGATAGAGTATACCTAAAAGCGGTAACATCGCACCTAACCAGATGATTAGGTAGATGAAAAGTTTTGTTTTAAACGTAAAGCTTTGTTTTTCTTTTTTTGCTTTTGCCATGGGAAATGTAATTACAGGATAAAAATAGTTATTTGTAAGGAAAGATATGGGTGAAGATGTAGGTGATTTATTATTTGTAATAAAAGGCCTGAATTATGAGAAGTCAACACCCTTTAAACCAAAAAAACCACGACTCTCGCCGTGGTTTCTTTTAATATTTTCTATTTGAAATTACTTTTTCTTCTTCAAGAAGTCTTTTACGTAATTTTCAATTGCCATAGTCATAGACGGTGCATTGGGCTGGGGCGCATGTAAATCCAACCTCAAGTTATTATCTACTATTGCTTTGGCCGTTGTTGGACCAAAGGCAGCAATCATGGTGTTATTTTGTTTAAAATCAGGGAAGTTCTTTAACAAGGACTCAATACCTGATGGTGAAAAGAACACCAACATGTCGTAAGTTACTGACTCCAAATCAGATAAGTCTGAACAAACTGTACGGTAAAGTACTGCTTTTTCAAAATCAATCTTATTCTCATTCAAAACAGTAGGAATCACGTCTCTTAAAATATCAGAACATGGCAACAAGAATTTCTCTTTCTTGTGCTTTTTGATAGCATCCATCAAGTCATGAATCGTAGTCTTACCATGGAAAATCTTTCTCTTCCTGTACGTAACGTACTTTTGTAAGTAGTAAGCAACGGCTTCAGAAATACAGAAATACTTCATGCTATCTGGCACTTCATATCTCATTTCTTCCGCTATTCTAAAGTAATGGTCAACCGCTGTTTTTGATGTTAAAATTACTGCAGTAAAATCTTGTAAGTTTACCCTTTGGTTTCTGAACTCGTTCTTCTCGACACCTTCGACATGTATAAACGGACGAAAATCTATCTTCAGTTTATACTTTTCCGCCAAGTCAAAATAAGGAGACTTGTCGTTCTCAGGCTTTGGCTGCGATACTAGTATGGTTTTTACGCTCAAAATCTGTAGTTATTATAGTTTTATACTTCTTTACACTCCCTCCATTTCACCCCCTAACGCTCTCATTAAAGCGAGGATGGGTAAAATTTCCAGCGTGCAAAGGTATAAAATAATATAATACCATTCAAAATTCTGTCGAAATGCAATCACAAAACCGCGAAATACTTTATAGAACTGAAACACAAGAATCAAGGCGATAAAAATCCAGTGATAAATAGAGTTTGTTCCTTCATTTAAAACCCAAATCAACAAGAAAGGAATTAGGGCAATTCCCAGCATTTGATGCACCAGCGTATAACTTCTAAAAGAGTGAAAAAAGCGCTTGAGGTTACCAGTGACAAAACCTGTTAAAAACAACGCCAACATTTGCAGTACAAAATAAATCGCCAGCGCAAAACTTAACACTTTGTTAAAATTAAAATGCTCCAAAAACAAGTAAAGCCCTAAACTGATGACCACAAAGTAATTCAACAGTAAAAGCCAACCGCCATCTTTCAAAGTATTCCATCCCTCTTTTTCAAGCATAAACATGCTTTTCACAGAAACGAACGCAAAAGAAAAATTTCCAAATATTTCAGCATTGATAATTTTAGCTACCGATAGGATGAGCAAACTTCCGCACAATACATAATAAACAAAAGTGGGAACACTACTCGATCGCTCCGTGAGGTTATAAACTTGCTCGCTCGCCCATGAATTTTGAGCAAGTAATGTTAAAATTAAAAAAAGAAGTCTTTTTCGTAACATAGAGTATTGAGCTTTCACAAAAATAGAAGCAATCTTTAAATCACTTGGCTAAAGAACTTAAAAAATCTAGATATTTCGCTAATTTTGTGGCGATTCTAAAATAAAATAAAATCAGATGGCAACAGATCTATATACACATCCAGATTACTTTAACATGGATGACTTGCTTACAGATGAACACAAATTAATCCGTGACGCAGCTCGTGCTTGGGTAAAGAAAGAAGTTTCTCCTATCATTGATGAGCACTACGAGAATGCAACTTTCCCTATGCACATTTTAAGTGGATTGGGAGAAATTGGAGCTTTCGGTCCTTACATTCCAGCACAATATGGTGGACCTGAATTAGACCAAATTTCTTACGGTTTAATCATGCAAGAGTTAGAGCGTTGTGATTCAGGTCTTCGTTCTACAGCTTCAGTTCAAAGTTCATTGGTAATGTACCCAATTTGGAAATTTGGATCTGAAGAGCAAAAGATGAAGTACTTACCAAAGTTGGCTACTGGAGAAATGATTGGATGTTTCGGTTTAACGGAACCAGATCACGGATCTAACCCAGGAGGTATGATTTCTAACTTTAAGGACATGGGAGACCACTACTTATTGAATGGAGCTAAAATGTGGATTTCTAATGCACCTTTTGCTGACATCGCAGTAGTTTGGGCCAAAAACGAAGAAGGAAGAATTCACGGATTGGTAGTAGAAAGAGGAATGGAAGGTTTCTCTACGCCAGAAATGCACGGTAAACTTTCTTTAAGAGCTTCTGCAACGGGAGAATTAATCTTCGAAAACGTAAAAGTTCCAAAAGAAAACTTATTACCAGGTAAAAGCGGATTAGGAGCACCATTAGCGTGTTTAGATTCTGCACGTTTCGGTATCGCATGGGGTGCTTTAGGTGCTGCTATGGATTGTTACGATCAAGCATTGAGATACTCAAAAGAAAGAACACAGTTTAATGTACCTATCGGGTCTTTCCAGTTGATTCAAAAGAAATTGGCAGAAATGATTACCGAAATCACCAAAGCTCAGTTATTGACATTCCGTTTAGGGCAGTTAAGAAACGAAGGAAAGGCTACTTCAGCACAAATCTCTATGGCGAAGCGTAACAACGTTGAAATCGCCTTGAACATTGCGCGTGAAGCACGTCAAATCCACGGTGGTATGGGTATTACTTCTGAATACTCTATGATGCGTCACATGGCCAACTTAGAATCAGTAGTTACTTACGAAGGAACACACGATATCCACTTGTTAATTACAGGTATGGATGTTACGGGAATTCCAGCATTCACAAGAGAAATGCCAGACTTAAACAAATAAGTCAACACATAAAAATTGCAAAGGGATCTCCATTCGAGGTCCCTTTCTTTTTGCATTCTATTTTTCTTTGGGCTGCCTTCACGGGCTTTCCATTGCTACTCTCCCCAAGGAACTTGGGGACGGGATATCCATTCCCATCCCTGGCAGATTTTAATCCTTACTAATGTATCACCACTACATGTGTTGTATCCGCTCCACTCATCTCCATCCACTTTCTTCTACCCGCATCGTTCAATTCTCGCCAAAATAAGTCAAAGCCATAAGGAGAAGTTGCACTGTAGCCATTCACACTCTTCAAACCATGTTCTTGTGTAGCCAACATAGCATCTAACTGATAGAAAATTGCAGGCTCCGTTAAACTATCGGGTTGATAAGCCACAACTGCATTTTTATCTAAATTTTCCAATTGCTTACTCACCTTCATCACTCTATCTTGTGCCTCTTGTTTAGCAAAAGTTACAGCTTCTACATTTACCTGATAATTGTCCAAACCTAACACTAACAAGAGGATGCCAAACACCCACCACTTTCGCGTATATTTCCTCCAATAATACAACACGCCCACTAGCGCCATACCGGCAAAAAGTAGTTGTACGTTTATCATCCTATCTAAACTTCTTAAAGCTCCAAAACCAGGCAAATCCATCAACAGTGTATACAAGCTGAAATCCCCCCATTTCATAAAGAAAATTAAACTTAAAAAAGCTGTAATTACAAAAGGGAATACCTCACCCCTTAAAACAAGCCTACGAAAATCTGATTTTAGTAAAAGGAAAAAACAGGTGCAAATACTAAGCAATGCTATTCCTCCGATAAACAAGGTCTGGGTGTATGCCCATTCCCAATCATCACCTACCCCAGACAAAACACCCCATAAGAAGGCATCATCCGTACTATAGAAATAAGAACCTAACCGAGGTACCGTAGCCATAATCCTATCCTGGGTATAGGGTATACTAAATTCTGCTCTGCGCATGTAAGGAACCATCAGTTTCAACATCGCTAATACACCCATGATCAGATTCACACCTACAAATAACAGCGACTTCCAACGCTGTAACAATTGCAGATAATTCTTCCAATAAAAAGGCAAACTGCAAAGGATGTAGCTAACACCAACAAACAAGGCAAAAAAGCCTAAATAGATACCGCACCAAAACTGCCACACTAACATCCAAACACCCGCTACCAAACTTAATCCTTTCCCTTTTTTATGAAAATTGTAGAAAAACAACAACATCAATGGAATCGCAAAACGCGGCATAGTTTGCACATGGTACATTTGCGAAAACAACACAAGAGAGAAGGCGTAAACAAACGCACCCAATGCACTCCCAACAGTTGTTCTGCTCATCCTAAAAAACAAGAGGTAAGCCGCAATAAAGTTCAGGGTAGTTACAACCAGTATCCAAAACTGAAAGGCTCCTTCTCTGCTCCAACCTATCATCCTAGCAAAACTATAAATAGGCGATGCACCCAATAAATTATCTGAATAAGCGATGGTTTCTAAAGCTGGGAAAAAGAAACCTGCATTCCAATACTCTGTCCATTGTCCCGAAGTAAACTGATAGGCATGTTCTAATAAAAACATGTTAAAACGTGCATCTCCTAAATCTCCCGGAATACGAGAAAAATCCCACCCCATAACTCTAAACTGAACCAAGAAAAGTCCGAGAATCAATGTAAGTAAAGGATAAAAAAACTGTGTTTTTTGCAATTTATTCATGTGATATAGCGTGTAGGAAACTAAAGTAGTATTTGTTTCTTATTTTTGGCTTTCAATTTCCATCTGATATATATTCAACATAGAAAAACGTGGTTTTTAGTAGTATTCTATTTCTTTTTTATTTCCTCCCCCTATTTCTACTGATATACCACCTCGTTCCTCAAGGATTAAAAAACTGGGTCATCCTTTTTGCAAGTATTATTTTCTATACTTGGGGAGCGCCTAGCTTTATTTTTATTTTGTTGGGTTCAACGTTGGTCGACTTCTTCATAGTGCGTCAACTGGCCAAGGAACCCCATAACTCAAAACGAAAAGCATTACTGATCTCTTCTTTAGTCCTCAACTTAGGACTTCTCGCTTATTTTAAATACGCCAATTTCTTTGTAGAAAATGTAAATGCATTTTTCCAACAAATGGGTTGGCAAACATTGCATTGGACGCAAGTTGCACTACCGATAGGAATTTCTTTTTACACCTTTCAAACCATCACCTATGCAGTTGATGTATACAGAGGAGTACATCCACCGCTGAAAAAAATTCAAGATTATTTTCTTTACATCCTTTCTTTCCCGCAAATGATAGCAGGACCCATTGTGCGTTTCAATACCGTGGCAGATCAAATCATTGCACGTAAAGAATCTTATGAGGACAAACTGCAAGGACTCTACCGTTTCTCCATTGGTTTGGCGAAAAAAACGCTCCTTGCTAATCCTTTAGGTGCACAAGCCGATCTAATTTTAAACAACATTGAAAATATGGATACTCCAGCCGCATGGGTGGGTATTTTGGCTTACACCTTCCAAATTTATTTTGATTTCTCTGGGTATTCAGATATGGCAATTGGACTTGGAAAAATAATGGGCTTCACCTTCCCAGAAAATTTCAACTCTCCCTATTTATCCAAAAGTATCAGCGAATTTTGGAGAAGGTGGCACATCACCCTAGGTGATTTTATGCGCAACTACCTCTACATTCCCTTAGGCGGAAATCGTGTCAAAACAAAGTCGCGTTTATATTTCAATTTATGGTTTGTTTTCCTCCTCTCTGGACTATGGCACGGAGCATCTTGGAATTTTGTGATATGGGGAGCATACCATGGTTGTTTTCTAATTTTGGAACGGCTGTTTTTACAAAACTTTCTGGAAAAGGCTGGCCCTCTATTTGCCAATATCTTTACCTTCTTCCTCGTCGTGATGGGATGGGTTATTTTCAGAGTAGAAAGCAGTGAAGAACTCCTTTTATATTTCCAAAAACTCTACAGCTTCGAGAGCACCAATACCTTAAGTTTATCCCGTGAATTTATTACCGTACTTGCTCTTGCCATCTTCTTTAGTGTGTTTACGGTTTGGAATAAAGGCAAGCAGTTGGAGCATTATTTATATTTCAAAAAAACACATAAAAACAAGCAACATCTCTTACTAATGGCAAGTGCCATGTTTCTTTTGCTCATTTCGGTTTCATCCGTAGCAAGTTCAGATTTTAACCCTTTCATTTATTTTAAATTTTAAGCAATGAAGGCTGTTAAAAAGAATTTACACCAACTACTTTTCTTCCTTTTTATAGGTATAATGTTGCTCCCGCTTTCTAATAATTTATTTAAAGGGAAAGAAATCAAAGGCCTTAAAGGCTACTACGAAAAACAAGAGGCGCCCACCTTTTCAATGGACAATTGGTTTGCGGGTACTTTTCAGGATACCTTAGACAAGCATATCAATGATAACTTCGGCTATCGATCTCTTTTCGTTAGGACTTTCAACCAAATTAACTTTTCTCTCTTTGAAAAAATAAGTGTTCAGAATGTAATCATTGGGAAGGATAATTACCTCTATGAGGAAAACTATATAAACAGCTACTTTGGATTAGATTTCATTGGTCAAGATAGCATTCAAGAAAAGGTCATTAAATTAAAGCAAATACAAGACACTCTAAAGAAATTGGGCACTGACCTAATTGTAGTTTTGGCGCCAGGTAAAGGGAGTTATTTCCCCGAGTATTTCCCTGAAGAATATACTTCTTTAGAGGTCGGCGCTACCAATTACGAGTATTACCTCAAACATCTCCAAGAACAACAACTTCCCTTGATAAATTTCAAAGCTTGGTTTTTGGCACAAAAAGACAGCTCTGAACATGCACTTTTCCCCAAGACGGGAGTTCATTGGAGTAAATATGCCGAGTTGAAGGTGGCGGATTCTTTAATACAATTTATTGCCGATATGAAAGGAATCACACATCCTCCTAGGATCAACATTACTGCCATAACAAAAAGTTCAGAGGCATGGGATACAGATGATGATATAGAGCAATCTATGAATCTTTTACTCGACATTCCAGATTTAATGATGAGTTACCCTTCCTACACTTACGATATTCCAGACAGCAGTGCCCGACCAAAAGTCATCACCGTTGCCGATAGTTATTACTGGGGCTTATACAACCTTGGACTTTCACATAAAGCTTTTAATAATAGCCCTTTCTGGTACTACAACCAAAAAGCATTCGCTGGAAATTATGAGCAAGCAATAGATATCTCGGAGCTACAAATACAAAAAGAAGTTGAAAGTTCTGATGTCATCATCCTACTTTCTACAGACGCAAATCTATACCGTTTTGCTTTTGGATGGATAGATCAGATGTACGCTATATATTATCCCTAAAAAAGGGCTCCCATTACTGAAAGCCCTAATCATGTTTCTATCTAATTTTATTAATGTGCTCCGTGCAAGTTCTCAAACAATGCTGGAATATTAGTCGCAAAAAGCTTGATGGCAATCGCCAATAATATAATCCCGAAAACCTTCTTTAAGATGGCTATACCTCCGGGTCCTAACAACTTCTCAATTCTCTTGGTTAATACCAGTACTATGTATACCAGGAGTATATTCACAATAATGGCCAATGCAATATTGATGAACGAATATTCCGCTTGAAGTGAAATTATAGTTGTCATAGATCCTGCTCCAGCGATGATTGGAAAAGCAAGCGGTACGATGCTCGCCATTCTACCTCCATGACCATCATCCTTGAACAATTCAATTCCCATGATCATTTCAACAGCCATGGCAAAAAGAATGAGGGAACCGGCAACGGCGAAGGACCTTACACCAACACCAAAAACACCCAAGATTCCTTCCCCTACAATTAAAAAGGCCAACATGATACCCAAAGACACCAAAGATGCTTTAATAGGATTCACTTCATTTTTTTCCTTAATCTTAATAATAAGCGGAATGGATCCTACGATATCAATAACGGCAAACAATACCATGAAGGCTTTCAAAAAGCCGTTGAAACTAAACTCTAAAAAGAAATCTATCATCACTTAATTTTAAGCACCTCCTGTTCTACCACGAATGGAAAGTATGCGTGTTCTAATATCTGCACTTTGCGTTGTACAGCTGCTAAATCATCCGTCTCCTCTAATTTTGTGCGCAATTGAGCTATAATTCTGCCCTCGTCAAAATTCTCGTTCACATAGTGTATGGTAATACCTGTTTCCTTCTCCTTGTTCGCTAAAACAGCCAAATGTACCTTCTCACCATAAAAGTTTTTACCTCCATACTTCGGCAACAAACTTGGATGAATATTAATAATACGCTCTGGAAAATGTTGAATAAACTTAGCGGGTATTTTTCTTAAGTAACCTGCAAGTACTATAAAGTCTGCCGATGCACAAAGCTCAAGTAGAAAATCACTATCTGCTGCTTGTTCGTTACTGATCAAAGTAGATTCAATACCAAATTTTTCCGCTCGCTCAAATACTTTAGCTCCTTCTTTGTTACAAACCATTCTACTCATTTCAACTTGGTCAGACTCTTTAAAATAGCTAAATAATTTCTCAGCATTGGTTCCTCCACCTGATGCAAAAACGAAGACTTTAATTTTTTTCATGGGGCAAAGTTATGAACATTCAACGTATTTATTCTTATTTTTTGGCCACAGATTTATTCTCTGTTTATTTATATATGGCAAACCAAGATAAAGATAAATACCCTACTGTTCCTTATGAAAGTCAGGACTTGAACGAAAGTGAAATGCTCAACAAATCAAAAGAATTTTTCACATTTATGGATCAGCGCAGATCGGTAAGAGATTTCGCAGATACACCCGTACCTAAGGAAGTAGTTGAGAATATTATCATGACCGCAAGTACCGCACCTTCGGGAGCGCACAAACAACCCTGGACCTTTTGTTTAATCTCGAATAAAGAACTAAAAAGTGAAATCCGTAAACTAGCAGAAGAGGAGGAATACAAATCCTACAATGGTCGCATGAAGGAAGAATGGTTGAAAGACCTTGCCCCTTTGGGTACCGACTGGCAGAAAGAATTCATAGAAATTGTTCCTTGGATTATTGTAGTTATGAAAAAACCTTACGATATTGTAGACGGTAAAAAAAAGAACAATTATTATGTTAATGAATCTGTAGGTTTGGCCGCAGGTTTTTTATTGGCTGCAATTCATAATGCAGGATTAGTATCATTGACACATACTCCAAGTCCAATGAATTTTTTAATCAAGGCATTGAACAGACCAGAGAATGAAAGACCCTTCCTACTAATCCCAGTAGGATACCCTAAAAAAGGGGCGCGAGTTCCAGACTTAAAAAGGAAAGCGAAGCGTGAAATAATTCAATATTATGAATAAAAATTTTGTTTTATAAAGTTTTACTTTTTTCTTTGCGGTCGAATTAACCCTTTAAAAAGTTAAAGAAATGTCTGATATCAATTCAAAAGTAGTAGCAATTATCGTAGATAAATTAGGTGTTGAAGAAAGCGAAGTAAACGCTGAAGCATCTTTCACAAACGATTTAGGAGCAGATTCTTTGGATACTGTAGAATTAATTATGGAATTCGAAAAAGAATTTAACATTGCTATTCCAGATGATCAAGCAGAGAACATCCAAACTGTTGGAGACGCTGTTACATACATCACAGAAAACGCAAAGTAATTTTTAAACCATCACTTACGTAAAATTTGTTTTATGGAGCTTAAGAGAGTTGTTGTTACAGGATTGGGTGCCCTTACCCCAATAGGAAATACAGTTGAAGAGTATTGGACTGGATTAATTAGTGGAAAAAGCGGTGCGGCTCAAATTCAACAATTTGATGCTTCAAAATTCAAGACGAATTTTGCTTGTGAGGTAAAAAACTTTACCGTTACCGATCATTTAGATCGTAAAGAAGCCAGAAAATTAGATCAATTTTCACAATATGCCATGGTTTCTGCAACGGAAGCCATGGCTGATTCTGGTTTGGACACTGCAGAGTGTAACAAAGACAGAATCGGAGTTATTTGGGGTTCAGGAATTGGAGGTTTAAAAACTTTCCAAGACGAAGCTCAAAACTTCTTCTCAGGAGATGGCACTCCTAGATTTAACCCTTTCTTCATCCCGAAAATGATTGCTGATATCGCTGCAGGGCATATCTCAATTAAATATGGTTTACGCGGACCAAACTACGTAACAGTTTCGGCTTGTGCTTCTTCTACAAACGCTATCATTGATGCATTCAATTTGATCCGTTTAGGAAAAGCAGACGCTATCGTAACTGGTGGTTCTGAGGCAGCAGTAAACGAAATGGGAATGGGTGGATTCAACGCATTGAAAGCGCTTAGTACACGTAACGACTCTCCTGAAACGGCTTCACGTCCGTTCGACAAAGACAGAGACGGATTTGTATTGGGTGAAGGTTCTGGTGCATTGATTCTTGAAGATTACGATCACGCCATGAAAAGAGGTGCTAAAATCTACGCTGAATTAGTAGGTGGAGGTATGTCTGGAGATGCGTACCACATGACAGCTCCACATCCAGAAGGAATTGGTGCGAGAAACGTGATGTTATCTGCTTTGGAAGATGCACACATGGACGCTACAGAAATCGATTACGTTAACGTACACGGTACTTCTACTCCATTGGGTGATATCGCTGAAACAAAAGCGATTAAAGCAGTATTTGGTGATCACGCATACAATTTGAACATCAGTTCTACAAAATCAATGACAGGTCACCTTTTAGGTGCTGCTGGAGCCATTGAAGCTATTGCGTGTATCTTAGCAGTTAAGAATGACATTGTTCCTCCAACGATCAACCACGTTACGGATGATCCTGAGATTGACAACAAGTTAAATTTCACCTTCAACGAAGCTCAAAAGAGAACTGTGAACGCTGCGCTATCTAACACATTTGGATTTGGTGGTCACAACACATCTGCGATCTTCAAAAAATTCAAAGGATAGGATTGCTACGACGATTTTTTCAATTTCGATCTTCAACCAAAAGTAAACAGGATCTTATACTCATTCGCTTTATTATAGAGCGCTTTGGATATAGGCCTAAAAAACTACGTCTTTTCAAAGAAGCATTAACGCATAAATCCATTGCAAATACTTCTAAGAAATTACGATCAAATGAGCGTCTAGAGTTTTTAGGGGATGCGATTTTTGATGCCATAGTTGCTGATTATCTCTTTGAGAAATTTCCGAAAGAAGACGAAGGTTATCTTACCAAGATTAAGTCAAAGGTGGTAAACCGTAAATCACTTTCTGCCATTGCTGCTGAGATTGGTTTAATCGAACACATTATCTACCAAAAGGGCCGTACCATTAAAGTAAGTACGCTAGAAGGTAATGCTTTGGAAGCCATCTTCGGGGCCATTTATTTAGACGGTGGATATCAAGCTGTTTACAAGACTGTAAAATATCATGTATTTAGGAAATACACAGACCTAAACAACCTTCTCGAAGAAGAAATTGATTTCAAATCTAAGCTCTACATATGGGCGCAAAAGAATAAACTTCCGCTTGACTTCAAAGTGTTGAAGGAAGAAAACTTGGGACATAAATGGAATTACCAAGTTGAGGTTGTGATTCAAAACAAATCTTTTGGAATGGGTTCTGGTAGCTCTAAAAAAGTAGCAGAACAAGCTGCTTCCAAAGAGACCTTATTGTTGATGGGGGAAATCTAATCCCTTCTACATTCTGACCTACTTCTTATTTGTTATTATTGTTACCTTTACTTTACAGTGAATAAATATGGCTAAACATTTACTTACTTTAGAGTCAGACTACGATTACGACCTTATTGGAATCTGCAGTCACCACAGTGATTATAGATTGTGTTGGAGTTTAAACGAGGCTTTAAAACTCGGACTCAAAAAAGCAGATGAAGATTTTAGTGTATCCAATAAAAAAGGACTTACCGTTAGTAGTCACTCCTTCTATGAATACATAGACGAAGTAGAGAACACGGAATACTACTTAATAAAGAACAAAAGCGAAGGCAAATTCCTCATGCCTGAGAAACAACAAATAGACTACTTTCTTGTTATACGAGAAAATGTCAGTGTGGATATTGATGATTTGGTAACACAAATCAAAGCAATATCAACTATATTAACCGCGGTGATTTTTGACCCCGAGGAACTCAAATCAGCCGACAAATTAATTTTTTAAGATGAAAAGAACGAAAATAGTTGCTACTATAGGTCCATCATCAGCTCCTAAAAAGATGCTGAAAAAAATGATAGAAGCAGGACTAAACGTAGCCCGTTTAAATTTTTCTCATGGTTCACACGAAGACCATTTGGAAGTAATAAAAACTGTTCGTGAAATCAACAAAGAACTAGGATCTAATGTCGCTCTATTGGCCGACTTACAAGGTCCAAAGATTAGAGTAAGAGAAGTTGAGAACAATGCTATACAATTAGTTAATGGAAAAGAAATAGAAATCTGTACAGATAAAGATCACGTAGGGACTTCTGAACGTATTGCCATTAACTACGAACAATTACCGAAAGACGTTAAACAGGGTGAACTTATCTTATTGGATGATGGTAAACTTCAAATAGAAGTAATTTCTTCTGATGGTAAAATCATTAAGGCAAAAGTTGTTCATGGTGGAACATTATCTTCTAAAAAAGGAGTGAACCTACCACAAACAAAAATCTCAATGCCTTCATTAACGAAAAAAGACAGAGAAGATTTAGAATTTGCCCTGGCGCACAATGTAGATTGGATTGGACTTTCTTTCGTAAGATCAGCAAGAGACATCATTGAATTAAAACATTTAATTTCTTCACAGCATAACTCAGCAAAAGTGATTGCTAAAATTGAAAAACCAGAGGCTGTAGAAGATTTAGATGAAATCGTTAAGCAAAGTGATGCTTTGATGGTAGCACGTGGAGATTTAGGAGTTGAAATTCCTATGCAAGATGTTCCATTGGTTCAAAAGCTCATCATCCAAAAAGGTTACCAACACGCCAAACCTGTAATTGTTGCTACACAAATGATGGAATCTATGATAGAGAACATCACACCAACACGTGCAGAGGTAAACGACGTTGCCAATGCTGTTTTAGATGGTGCCGATGCAGTAATGCTTTCTGGTGAAACTTCTGTAGGTAAATTTCCACTTGAGGTGATCGAAGCCATGAGCAAAATTGTTACAAAAGTTGAAAGTTTTGAAGGTATCTACCACAAAGAGGAATTGCCAGAGAAGAACCAAGAAAGATTCATTTCTGATAGTATTTGTTTCAACGCAGTTCGTTTAGCGCAACGAGTAGAAGCTGATGCCATCGTAACTATGTCATTTTCGGGTTATACAGCCTACAAAATCGCCTCACAGCGACCAAAGGCTAACATCTTTGTATTTACAAGCAACAAGGCCATTCTAACGCAGTTAAACTTGGTCTGGGGAGTACATGCATTCTACTATGATAAAATGGTAAGTACAGACCACACAATTGCGGATATCAAATACTTATTGAAAAAAGAAAACAGATTACAACAAGGCGAATTAATGATCAACATTACTTCTATTCCTATCGAAGAAAAAGGAAGATCGAATATGTTGAAATTAAGCTATGTTGAATAGTAAATTATCCAATTCAAAAAAAGCCACAGTATTGTGGCTTTTTTTATGACCAACAAATCCAAACCAGCGAAGACCTACTCCAGAAATCAACAATTTTTGAAATCGATAAAGATTAAATCAAGAACTTCTGTTATTTTAGAGAAACCATTTTAACGCTTCTTACTTCTTTCAGAAATAACGAAGAAGGAAGTAACTCAAACTATAAACCAGAATTATGCACTTCTTTTTGGACATTCTGAATATAGAAAGTTCAACGTCTTTCGAAACTGTCAATGAAATATTAGGATATGATCTTTTGAGTTCTGTTGAGAACTACAGTTTAAAAATCATTGATATAGGTGTAATTCTAATCATATTCGCAATCACATTGGTTCTCCTTAAGCTAATTAGAAGAATCATAGAGAAACCGCCGAAGAAAACCTTAGCCCAAGAAGAGTTTAAACGCAGACACTCTATTTACCTTTTGGTCAAGTATTTTGTTTGGGTCATCAGTATCGTTATCATGCTAGACTCTGTTGGAATTAAAGTATCTGTGCTTCTAGCAGGTTCCGCCGCACTATTGGTGGGTGTTGGTATGGGACTTCAAAATATTTTCTCTGACTTTGTATCAGGAGTATTTCTTCTTTTTGAAGGTACCATTAAAGTGAAAGAAATTATAGAAGTTGATGGAATCATTGGTCAGGTAGAAGAAATAAACCTGAGAAACTCAAAACTGATTACACGCGAGAATGTAACGATCATTATTCCAAACTCGAAATTCGTTACCGAAAAAGTAATCAACTGGAGCCACAACCATGGAAGTGTTCGTTTTATGGTCGACATAGGCGTGGCATATGGCTCTGATGTAGAAGAAGTTATTGACATTCTAGAACAATGCATGTCAACAATGAACGAAATTGAAAAGAACCCAAAACCCTTTGTACGTTTTAAAAACTTTGGAGATTCCTCTCTGGATTTTGAGTTGATTTTCTGGACAAGACAAGCATTTACAGTTGATAACCTAAAAAGTAACTTGCGCATAGAAATCTATAAAAGCTTAGCTAAAAACAACATTTCAATACCTTTCCCGCAGAGAGATTTGCATATAATAGAGAAAAAAGAAAACTAAAAAGCATTTCCAACCAATACCTTCAGCGCTTTAATAGTTTTCTTCTACCTAAAAATTAATCTCCTTCGCAATTCTCTCCCCTTTCCCCTATTATTTCTTAAATAAGCTACATCTACAAGGGCTTAAAAAATTCTATTTCAAGGCATGAAAACTTACTTCATGTGAACATTTTTGAAGCTTGTCCTTTTACAATCTTACACGAATATTTACTACGAACTTACGAATAACAATCTACCGCGTTATTGGTCACGCATAGCAGTTGCTCATCAATAACCCCATGATTCATAGTCATTAACGGATTACCTTTGCCGTTAAAAAAAAAGCAAAAGTACTCCGGAAATTCAGACAAGGAGACTGTTACTACTGAGGTTTTGAATTTCATTCGATACCCATTATACATTTTAAACTGTTTATTCTATGAATACGATTAACAAACAAAGAATAGGAGTTGACTTAGCCATTAAATCAGTTTTTATTATTGTGTTGTTATTGCTACAATCTGTGGCATTTTCTCAAACTGTTATTGATAGCGTAGTTGTAACA
>NZ_JAWWCF010000027.1:0-21197 GCF_033720595.1 Lishizhenia sp.
CACCAATCTGCCGTCATACCATCCGTTGATGTTACAGCTCTTAAAGCAACCGCATTTTCATACGTTCTTTCGTCTCCCATAACCCCTACAGATTGAATTGGTAGGAAGATAGCACCTGCTTGCCAAACATCGTCATACAATCCGTCTTCTTTTAACGAAGAAATGAATATATGATCTACTTCTTGTAGGATTCGCACCTTTTCTGCAGTAACGTCTCCTAAAATTCTAATTCCAAGTCCTGGACCTGGGAACGGGTGACGACCCAAAATATTTTGTGAAATATCTAAAGATTTCCCAACACGTCTTACCTCATCCTTAAACAATAACTTCAAAGGCTCAACCACTTTTAATTTCATGTAGTCTGGTAAACCTCCTACGTTGTGGTGAGACTTAATTGTTGCTGATGGTCCTCCCGTTGCAGAAACTGACTCAATTACGTCTGGGTAAATTGTACCTTGACCTAACCATTTTGCGTTTTCTACCAACTTAGATTCTGCGTCGAATACATCAACAAATACTTTACCAATTGCTTTACGCTTCGCTTCAGGATCAGTTAACCCTTTCAACTCTGCATAGAATTGCTCAGAAGCATCAACTCCTTTCACGTTCAATCCCATACCTTGGTAGCTTTCAAGAACTGAATCATATTCATTCTTTCTTAGCAATCCGTTGTTTACGAAAATACAGTGTAAGTTTTTCCCGATAGCTTTGTGTAACAATACAGCAGCCACAGAAGAATCTACTCCTCCAGATAATCCTAAGATTACTCTATCGTCTCCTAACTTCGCTTTTAATTCAGCTACCGTTTCCTCAACGAAAGAATCTGGCGTCCAATCTTGCGCACATCCACAAATGTTAACAATGTAGTTTTCCAACAAAACCTTACCTTCTAAAGAGTGGTAAACCTCTGGGTGGAATTGGATACCGTAAGTAGTTTCCCCTTCGATTTTGTAACCTGCTACACGTACATCTGGTGTACTTGCGATAATTTTATAGTTGTCTGGAACTTCTTTAATGGTATCTCCGTGTGACATCCACACTTGAGAATCATTACTCATTCCAACCGTTAATTCATTTTCTTGATCTACGAAAGAAAGATTCGCTCTTCCGTATTCTCTAATTTTAGAAGGCAACACTTCACCTCCATAATTCAATGCAAGATATTGTGCTCCAAAACAAACTCCTAACAAAGGAAGTTTTCCTTTTATTCCATCTAAATCAGGTTTTGGTGCATTTTCATCTCTTGTTGAAAACGGACTTCCTGATAATATTACACCTTTTACATCCTCACCTATTTCAGGAACTTTGTTCCAAGGATGTATTTCACAGTAAACGTTCAGCTCTCTCACACGACGCGCGATCAACTGCGTGTATTGCGAACCAAAATCGAGAATTAAAATCTTTTCTTGCATGGGTGCAAAGATAATAACTCTTTGGAATGTGGAAAACAATTTTTCTTTAGACTTTTAGACACTTAGACACTTAGATTTTTAGACATTTAGACCCTTAGACTTTTAGAGGATTAGCCTCCTAAGGCTTTCTAAGTAAAAAACATTATTCCTTACAAAAAAAGGCGAAACTCTCGTCTCGCCTTCATTAAGTTCTTTGGTTGACTCTTAAACTAAACCTTCGCTCGTTAAGAACTCTACCACATTTTTCTCTATTCTTTCATTTAAGTTATCCGTAGAATCCTTTTGGAATTTCTCACCAACAATTTTCTCGTATAACTCAATGTATCTTTCAGTAACCGTTTCTACAAACTCATCTGGCATTTCAGGCATAGTTTGTCCGTCCAAACCTTGGAATCCATTCTCAATTAACCACTGACGAACAAACTCTTTACTCAATTGCTTTTGCGCTTCACCTTTGGCTTGACGCTCTTCGTAACCATCTGCATAGAAGTAACGCGAAGAATCTGGTGTATGAATCTCATCAATTAAGTAGATCTTACCATCCTTCTTACCAAATTCGTATTTTGTATCTACCAAGATCAATCCTTTTTCAGCTGCCAATTCGGTACCTCTTTGGAACAATGCTCTTGTGTAGTTTTCTAACTGTATGTAATCTTCTTCAGAAACAATTCCTTGCTTAATGATTTCTTCTCTTGAGATATCTTCATCATGTCCTTCGTCTGCTTTCGTAGCCGGAGTAATGATAGGTTCTGGAAACTTATCGTTTTCCTTCATTCCTTCTGGCAACTCAACACCACACAACACACGCTCACCTTTTTTGTACTCACGCGCTGAGTGTCCTGCCAAATACCCACGGATTACCATCTCAACTTTGAACGGCTCACACTTGTGTCCTACCGCTACCATTGGATCTGGCGTTCCGATTAACCAGTTCGGTACGATATCCTCTGTTGCTTTCAAGAACATTGTAGCAACTTGATTCAAAACTTGTCCTTTAAAAGGAATTCCTTTTGGCAAAATGTGATCGAAGGCCGAAATTCTATCCGATGCAATCATCACCATGTAGTTATCATCAATATTGTATACCTCTCTTACCTTTCCGTGGTATACTCCCTTTTGTTTAGGAAAATTAAAGTTAGTTGTTGTAACTGCTTTACTCATTATCTTCAGCTTTATCGAACGCTTCTATTATTTGCTTAACTATTCTATGACGGATTACATCGTTTTGATTCAAGCGAATCATTCCGATTCCATCAATATCTTTCAATACATCCAAGGCAAAAATTAACCCCGACTTTTGCTTGCGCGGTAAATCAATTTGTGATGCATCTCCGGTGATGACAAAATTAGCGCTTTTCCCCATACGAGTTAAAAACATTTTCATTTGACTCACCGTAGTATTCTGTGCCTCGTCTAAAATAACAAAGGCTTTATCTAAAGTTCTTCCTCTCATAAAAGCTAAGGGAGCAATTTCTATCACTCCTAATTCTATGAGGTCAGCTAACTTTTCAGCAGGAATCATATCTCTTAAAGCATCGTACAAAGGCATCATGTAAGGATCTAATTTTTCCTTCATATCCCCAGGTAAGAAACCAAGATTTTCCCCTGCTTCAACAGCCGGTCTTGTTAAAATGATACGACGCACCTCTTTTGCTTTCAATGCACGTACAGCCAAAGCCACCGCTGTATAGGTTTTTCCTGTTCCTGCGGGTCCAATGGCAAAAACCATATCGTTTTTATTGACAGATTTAACCAGTTCCCTTTGATTGTAGGTTCTTGCTTTTACTTTAATTCCGGAATTTCCATGAACTAAAATCTCAGACCCATCGCCACTTAATAATTTAGCGCCGTCTTCGAGCATTAGGTTATCGATATTATTTTCGGTCAATTCATTGTATCTATCCAAATGACTCATCAAAAGCTTAAACTTCGTTTCAAAACGCGTTACTTCATCTTCATCACCCTTTACAATAATTACATTGCCGCGTGCTACAATTTTGAGTTTAGAAAAATAAGACTGAATCACTTTCAGCTTCTCATTATTCACGCCCACCAGCTCCAAGGGGTTTATCCCTTTAATTTCAAATTTCTTTTCGTGCAAATTCTCTTTGTTTTAAACTTACAATATCTAAAATTAAGATTAATTTTGGCTCAAAATTAGGGAAATTACTTCATCTAAAAACATCTTTTAATAAGGATACATGAATATTGTGACAATAACTACAGACATGGGCTTGAACGACCACTACGTTGCTGCATTAAAAGGAGCGATGTACAAGGTGGAAAGTAAGCTTCAAATTGTAGATATTTCACACAACATCAATCCTTTTAACATTGCCCAAGCATCGTTTTACATTAAAAATTGTTTAAAGGACTTCCCTGCTGGCACCGTACACTTAGTAGGTGTAGACAGCGAACCCATCGTGAATTTTGGAGATCCAGATGCAGGGGCTTTTCCAAGTTTCATCCGTTATCGAGATCAATACATTGTTGCTACAGACAACGGCATCTTTTCTTTAATTTTAGGAAATGATGAGGCCGAGGGTATGTGGAACATTGACAATGTTCTTTCGAATCCTAAGCTGATGAAATTCCCTACAAAAAACATTTTGGCGCCAACAGCTGTTGCCTTAGCCCAGGGTGTAAACCCAGAAGATTTGGGCAGCGAAAAAACAACTATTCGCAGGGCCGTTGTTGCTAATCCAGTGATAGAACCCAACGTTCTTAAAGGTAGAGTTATCCATGTAGACAATTACGGAAACTTAATAACCAACATCACGAAAGAAGATTTCGATCGAATGGGGAAAAACATTCCTTTCACTATATTCTTTAGAAAAAAGGAATACTATATCGATGAAATCTCTGCGGGATACAACGAAGTACCTCCCGGTGAGCGATTGGCCATGTTTAACGACACCGACAACTTAGAAATTGCCATCAACAAAGGTACGCCCGGAAATGGTGGTGGCGCTAATTCTCTGTTTGGCTTACGCGTTGGAGATGTAATACGCATTGAATTTAGTCCGAGAGGATCCAAAACTACATTAGAATCTCTATTTTAATATGTTAAGAATCGTAAAACTCACTTTTCAAGAAGATAAACTCGAAGACTTTTTAGCTTTCTTCGACACTATTAATACAAAAGTTGCAGGTTTCGAAGGATGTAATGGCATGAAGCTTTTACAAGACATCCATCACCCCCATATTGTTTTCACCTACAGCGATTGGGATGACGAAGCTGCACTCAACAATTATCGCTACAGCGACTTATTCAAAGGTGTATGGTCTACCATTAAACCTTGGTTCGGAGCCAAAGCAGAAGCATGGTCTGTAGACACTTACTTCAATGGTTTCCCTCAAGGGTAATTAGACCTGTATAAAAGCAAGTAACTTTCGTAAGAACTTGACTTATTAAAGGATAATTATTCAAAAGTTTGCGAATTGATTCGGTTATAGGCATTTTTAAGCCTTAATTTTGACAAAAAAAATCATAATGAGAGCCCTATATTTTAAGGAAATACGTAGTTTTTTAAGTTCCATTCTTGGTTACATATTCGTAGCTATTTTCCTTGTAATCACTTGGTTGTTTCTTTGGGTGATTTCGGATTATTTTAATTTATTGGAAGGTGGATTGGCCGATCTCCAACCCTTTTTCAGCATGGCCCCACTCATCTTATTGATATTAATACCTGCGGTTACTATGCGTTCCTTTGCCGAAGAAAAAAGATCTGGAACCATAGAGTTATTATACACGCGTCCACTTTCAGATTTCAAAATATTAATGGCCAAATACTTGGCAGGAGTTACGCTCGTAATTATTTCATTGCTGCCCACATTGGTTTACTATATCTCCATGCATTACTTGGGAGATCCGGTAGGGATTATTGATGACGGAGCTACCATCACCTCTTATTTAGGTCTCTTTTTGTTAAGTGCTTGTTTTGTTGCTATTGGAATATTTTGTTCGGCAATTACGAGCAACCAAATTGTAGCATTCATCATTGCACTTTTCCTATGTTGGTTCTTTTACAACGGACTTTCTATGTTAGGAAGTTACGCCAACTTTGCAGGATTAGACTCAGTAATTAAAGCGATAGGAATAGATACACACTACCAATCTATTAAAAAGGGAGTGATTGTAATGAGTGATTTAACTTACTTCTTTGGAGTGATTTTCTTCTTCCTTTTCGCCACACATTCAGTACTTAAATTAATGCGTAAATAAACCGTAGCATGAAAAACACAAAAAGATCATCAAGCGTTTATTATTCTATTCTTCTCCTCATTGTTTTAGCAGGAGTAGTTATGGTAAACATATTAGTTTGGGCTACAGACTTCAGAATAGATTTAACAGAAGACCAACGTTATTCTCTAACAGAATCTACAAAGGAAGTTTTGGATTCTGATTCCTTACTAAAGGAAAGAATACTTTTTAAAGTATACCTAGAAGGAGATAAGCTTCCTGCAGAATTGCGACGTTTAAGAAACTCTATTAAAGATAAGTTAGACGAGTTTAAATACTACGCCGGTAAAAAGGTGGAGTATGAATTCATTGACCCTACCGAAGGTACAGAAGCTGATTTTAAAGAGTTGAGTGAGCAGTTGATGGACAAAGGAAATGGATTAGTTCCCTTAGTTGTTAATTTCAGAAGTAATGGTACTGCCGATAAATTGGTAGTTTTTCCAGGTGCTAAAGTAGAGTACAAAGGAATTACTTCTGGATATGTTCAATTCTTACAAGGTGGTAATGCCGACCTTAATGCTATGTTGGATCAGAAAATCCAAAACAGTATTACCAATATTGAATACGAATTGATGAAAGCCATAGATAAGGCTGCAAGAACTTCAAAAAAATCTATTGGTATTCTACATGGTCATGGTGAGTTACCCGCTCCAAAAACAGCTTACTTCAGAAGACAATTAGAAGATGCTTATGATTTCAAAGACCTTGCAATCAATGGTCAAATCAATGCATTGGATGAAGTAGACGGGTTAATCATTGCTGATCCGAATCGAAAGTTCAGTGATAAAGACAAATTTGTTATTGATCAATTTTTAATGAGAGGTGGAAAACTAATGGTTTTCTCGAACCCTCTGAACATTAACAATGATTCATTGCGAAGAAATCAAACCGTTTACACACGCAGAAAAAGAACGGGACTAGAAGATTTGATTTACGATTACGGTATTAAAATGAATGAAGACCTTGTGGTGGATGCCAATTACGGTTACTTCTTCTTAAGTAAGCGTCAAGAAACGCGACCATTACCTTGGTACTTCTATATCCGTTCTCAAGGGACTGATCACCCAATTAGTAGTCAAGTAGACCCGGTATTCTTGATGTACGCCTCTAGTTTGCAATTCGTAAAACAAGATGGATTGAAGCCACACATTTTATTGACATCCTCGAACAATTCAAAAGTACACGGACAAGGATCTATGTTGGTATCTTTAGGGATGACACGTTTAGGTGAACTACCAGACTTTGCAGATGTAAACAACGACATGAATAAGAAAATGTTGGGTGCAATTGTAGAAGGTAAATTCAATTCTGCCTTTAAAAACAGAATCATCTCAACGTACACAGACAATCCTGACGCTCGTTTCTTAGCAGAAAGTAAAGCCCCGGGAAAACTAATGGTCGTGAGTTCTGGAACCTTCTTTGCGAATCAATATTACGATTCTGTATACGTACCAGAAACAAATTCTTACAAATACTACGAAAAGCGTTCTGGCCCTTACCAAATTGAAGACTTAATAGACAACCCTTTCCCGAAAGGAAACTTTGAGTTCATGCAAAATGCCGTGGATTACATGATGGGGGAAGAAGCCTTACTTTCAGTGAGAAGTCGATCTATCGATTTACACCCTACAGATAAGAAAAAAGTAGTAGAACAAGCAGGATTCTACAAAGCTATTAACCTAGCAATTCCACTAGGTAGCATACTATTACTTGGAATCATTACCTTATTTATTAGAAAAAGAAAATACGCCAAATAATGAAGAAGAAACAAATAATCGTACTCCTTAGCGCCGTGGTAGTTCTTGGAATCTTGGGATACTATACACAAACAGCTGTAGAGAATGAAGGAAAGTCAGACCCTACAGAATTGATCAATTTTGAAATTGAAAACGTTGAAGAGGTGGACAAGGTTGTAATTTACGATCCTTTGTTCGACCTTGATTTCACGCTGGTGAAGAAAGATGGAGAATGGTTAGACGGTAATGGAAATTGTGTACAGGAAAACCCTGTAGATAATATTTTGGAAGCTTTTAGAAAGATCAGTTTCAAAGGATATGTCAACGACAAGTTAAAACCAACGGTCAATAAATTAATGGCTGCCAAAGCAAAACAAGTTGATATTTATAAAAATGGTCGTTTGGAAAAAACTTGGTATGTAGGACATGGCACACCAGATCACCACGGTACATACATGTTGTTGCAAACGCCAGACATCAAAAGTGATCAGCCTGTAATTATGGATATGGAAGGTTTGAATGGTATTTTGGAACCGCGTTTCTTTGTAGACCCAAAACAGTGGGCATGTTCAGATTTATTCGCTTTCTCTCAGAAAAACATCAAAGGTGTAACGCTAGTAAACACGCAAACACCACAAGAGAGTTACGACATCCAATTAGAAAACGGTGATTACATTGCAAGAACAGGAGAAGAAGTGTTAAACATCAATAAACAGAACTTATTGAGTTTCTTAAATGCTTTTGATAATATCCACTTTAACCAACAGAACTACACCATGAATCAGAGGCAAATCGATAGTATGAAACGAACTATCCCTCACTATTCACTTACCCTTACACCCAAACAAGGAGATGTTGAAAAATACGATTTCTACGATTACATAGAAAAGGATTTGAGTAGACCGGATACGAACATTTTCAGCATGGAATACATGTGGACCTTTACACAAGAGGAGCAATTAGTACGTGTTCAAATTGGTGGTCGATTTGGAATAGGACTAGGACCTATTTTAATAGGTAAAGACATTTTTGTAGAAACAGAAAACTAAATATTTGTTGTTGACAACTACGTGAACAACTAATAAAGACAGAAAGAAGATCATCTCAAATGTTCGGTTATATTTGTTAATTGAACTAATTAATGACAATTAGAAATGAATTTTGTAATATCAAGTACTAGCTTATTAAAGCAATTACAAAGCATCAGCGGTGTTTTAAGCACAAGCAACACCCTTCCTATTTTAGACAACTTTTTGTTCGAAATAAACGATGGAACCTTAACCATCTCTGCATCAGATTTAGAAACTACGATGCAAACGGCTATGAATATTGAGGCCAACGAAGACGGAAAAATCTGTATTCCTGCCAAAATATTATTGGACGTGTTGAAAAACCTTCCAGAACAGCCTTTAACTTTTACAGTAGACAATAATACTTTCGCTATAGAGATTACCTACAACAACGGTAAATCTAAGATGGTTGGATACAATGGAGACGACTTCCCGAAATCTCCTTCTTTAGAGAATGGTGATAGCATTACATTGTCTGGTGAAATCATTTCTGAAGCCATCAACAAAACTTTATTTGCTACAGGTAACGATGATTTACGTCCGGTAATGAGTGGAGTATTTGTACAGTTTGCAGGAAGTGACATCATCTTCGTTGCAACAGATGCGCACAAATTAGTTCGCTACAAAAGATCAGATGCTGAAAGTACAGGAAGCTCATCTTTCATCTTACCAAA
Source organism: Lishizhenia sp. (assembly GCF_033720595.1). Taxonomy (GTDB): domain Bacteria; phylum Bacteroidota; class Bacteroidia; order Flavobacteriales_D; family Crocinitomicaceae; genus Lishizhenia. The sequence continues at coordinate 9,136 of NZ_JAWWCF010000027.1, forward strand.
GAAACCTTTAAACTTATTAAAGTCTAACTTAAAAGGTGAAGAGCAAGTACGTATTATGTACAACGAAAGCAACGCGATTTTCGAATTCAACGATACTGTATTGACGTGTAGATTAATCGACGGTAAATACCCGAACTACGAAGCAGTAATTCCAAAAGAGAATCCTAACGTATTGAGCGTAGACCGTATGGATTTATTAAGCTCTATCAAGCGTGTATCTATTTTCGCCAACAAAACTACACACCAAGTACGTTTAAAAATGGCAGGTGCAGATTTACAAATCTCTGCAGAAGATTTAGATTTCTCTAACGAAGCCAACGAGCGCTTAACGTGTAACTACAATGGTGATGATATGGAGATTGGTTTCAACTCTCGTTTCTTAATGGAAATGTTGAACAACATTAGCAGCAAAGAAGTGAAGATAGAAATGAGCGAACCAAACAGAGCAGGTATCCTTTTACCCGCAGAAAACGAAAACGAAGCAGAAGACATTTTAATGTTGGTAATGCCAGTTATGTTGAACAAATAAGTCGTACTGACTTCTACATATTGAAAGCGGAAACTTTAGGGTTTTCGCTTTTTTTATGCTTGGCAAACGGCCTATCTATCCCAACATCCCCAAGTTTCTTGGAGAGCTTTTTGTACCCTCCTTGTTTGCATATAACATTCGAGCATCATTCAATGCTCAAGATTCTATTATTTTAGGCCTTAAATAAAATATATAATGAAAATATTCAACGCTATTCACCTCCTCACTTTTCTAGTCACCTTCTTCTTCATACAAAAAGGTTTTGGACAAGAACCACAATACATAGCTGTAAATTGGAAAGTCGGAGATATTAAAACCATAACACATATAGACTCCACTAACATCTATCAAAACAACCAACCTGTATCAAAAGTAGGATTGAAAACTACCTACAGTATGGAAATCGTCGATTTAAAAGATACGGTATATGAGGTTCACTTTAAACAGTTTAAAAACACGGAACTTAATTTAGATTTTGGAAAACTTGTAGACTCTACCTTTGATGCTCAATTTGCCGTATTTACCAATTACGTCATTGAAAAAATGGCTTCACTTGAATATCGATTTTTGGTAGATAAAAACACGGCTTTAGCTTTCGAAATAAAAGACGAAACCTTATTACAGACTCAAATGAAAACCATCACTTTCGATGCCATATCAACTTTTTTAAACACGCTGGGAGACCAACTGACGGAGCAAGAAAAGAAACAAATTCAGTTACAATCTGAAATATACATGCAAGATCAAATTGACAATACCACCCAAACCATGATGAATGCTTTCAATTACATATTTCAAGCTTACACCTTTCCTTACTTACTAAATGATGTTTATGAAATGCAAGTGGAAGTTTATAATATAGATGAATCTCTAAACAACGGACAAACCTATAATACTCCAGTAGTCATTGAAAGCTGGAAAAGAAACAATCAGATTTTTATCGATTATACATACATCTATAATAAAGAACAAATGTTCGAAGAAATTGTAAGTTCTCAAGGAAACCCTTATGCAATTTCCATAGACGAATTCGAAATCACTGAGGGAGTTCTAAGCTCCTTTAACACCTCTACCAGCTGGATAAACTCCAGCAAATCATTTACTCATGTGCAAATGGGCGAAATAGAAGTGCAAAATGCGGCTTATGTAAGTATTAAATAAGTAATATCCCACTCCACTTTTAAGTGACTCCCTAAAACCATACAATGACAAAAGTCAATACCATACCCCGTAAATAGATTTGTACTAAAAACATAAAAGGTCGTATCTTACCATAACTAATACTACACGTTATGAAACGACTACTACTTGTAATTAGCGCGTTGACCGCTTTAATGGTCAACGCCCAAGAAAACGCAAACAAACCTAGTTTTGCAGTGGCTAAACCACACGTTCAAGAGCTAGACATCCCTCAGGAAATAGCCGCAAAATTCATCCAACTCGAACTTATTAAACTCGACAAGTACAATGTCTATGATGAGTTCGATATGGCGGAAGTCATTCAAGATTCAAGTGAATTTAGAACGAATTGTTTTGGAATCAATTGTCTTACCCGCATGGGTCGAAAACTAAATGTAGACTACATTATTTCTGGTAGTTTTGACGGTTTGGGGAACAAAATAGCCATCTCCTTAAAATGGATAGACGTTAAAAAAGGAGAACTACACATGGCTATGGTTAGAGAGTTCGACAATCAAGAAATGGAGATTCAACGTATGGTTGAGGTCATGCTGAAAGAAATGCACGGCGTACCTGTATCCAAAGAACTTGTAACGCGCCTCGAATTCAAAAACGAACTAATCACCTCCAACAATGTGGGTAGGATTAATAATTCTGGTCCGCGATTAGGGTATGCATTTTTGGTGGGTGACATGTATAAATACGCAAGACGACCAATTAACCAAGGAGGTCTAGACATTTTCCCAGGCGTAAGTATGATCGGTTATCAATTCGAGAAACAATACGTTGGGACAGAAAACTTCTCAGCACTTCTCGAAGGTATTTTTAATTTCTCAGGTTTAGAGCAAGGAATCTTCATTCCCTCTTTCACCCTATTGAATGGATTTAGATTTGGAAAAGCGGGTTGGGAATTTGCATTCGGTCCTAGTTTTAATTTGAGAAAAATAAGTCAAGGTTTCCTTGATACCGAAAACAGCTTTGGTAACGGTGTAAATAGTTATTACTCTTATAATGACTGGTATGACTACGCATCGGACAACTATTCTACGGATAGTAACTACATAGACCAATATGGTTATTTCTACCCACCTACTCCTTCCGAAGCAAGTGGAGAAGATTATTATTTCTCTGATCAATACGATTCTAGAGGAGGATTAAAACTTGGAACAACTTGGGTGTTTGGTTTTGGTAGAACTTTTACAGCCGGAGCTTTAAACATCCCTGTAAACCTCTTTTATTCTTCTAGTAGAAGTGGCGGTATGGTCGGAGCATCGATAGGCTTCAATGTCCAGAAAAGCAAAAAGAACATTAACAGATAATTTGTAAAGAGACTGCTATTTCAGCAGTCTCTTTTTTTTTGCACTTCCTTTTTCGTGCTATTTTTAAACCATGAAGGCAACACCAGAACACAACGCAAAAATTGCTAAAATGACCTTTGCTTCGGTTTATCCACACTATGTAACAAAGGTTGAGCGAAAAGGTAGAACCAAAGAAGAATTACATCAAGTCATCACATGGCTTACTGGCTTTGACGCTCAAGAAATACAACGAACAATAGATGAAAAATTAACTTTTGTAGAATTCTTTGAACAAGCCAAATTAAATGATAATGCCCACCTCATCAAAGGTGTAATATGTGGCTACAGAATTGAAGAACTAGAAAATGAGTTAACCCAAAAGGTACGCTACCTAGATAAGCTTGTAGATGAACTCGCTAAGGGTAGAAAAATGGAGAAAATCTTAAGAAAAGCATAAAATGAAGTCAACCCTAGTCATCTTAATCTCATTTTTTAACTGTATTAGTTTTGGTCAAACTCAACTAAAAACAAAAATTGACAGCCTCAAATACACCACGAACATTGCAAGTATTTGTAGGTCTGAAAATGTTATGCAAAAGTGTGAGTTATGCAATGCATGTGGTGATGTTTTCTTTTGGGAAATTGTACAAGCCAAAGACAGTGCAATCCCCATACTTTTAGATAAAATTATAGACACAACACAAACTAAGGCACCTATCCAATTCGCAGGAATCAATTACACGGTTGGAGATGTTGCCTTACTCGCTCTAATGGAAATCATTCATGATATCCCACTCCTAGATATTATAAATACGAAACATTCATCTAGGGAAGCTCCTATGTTTATTTGGAAACATTTAAATCAAAGTTTAGTAAACCGAAAGCAGTTTGCAGATACATTGCGCAGTTGGTATAATACTCATCAAAACAAATTGATATGGTCTCCATCCAACGACTTTGAAATCTGTGATTGTTCAGGACCTCACCCCAATGGAGGACATTATACATTAAGCGAAGACTAATCTATAATGATTGCCTATACGCTGCACCCCATTTGGCTATTTCATCAATAATTGGCTTTAAAGATTTTCCCTTTTCCGAAATACTATACTCCACAGTGATGGGTTTAGTATCCATCACTTCTCTATCGATCAATTGATTCATTTCTAAATCCTGTAGTTCTTTAGACAGCATCTTGGTACCTATCCCTTCCACTTCTCGCATCAATTCCATAAAACCAAGTCGATTACCTTCTATCAAGGTTCCTAAAATGTGAAACTTCCATTTACCAGAAAGTACATCCATCGCATCTTTAATGGCTTGAATTCTGTGTTGACATATCGGAGTCGCATTTACTACAGGGTCTTTTTTCATCGCAATCATTTCTTCCTCCAAAAATAAAATTGATTCTCTAGCTTTCCTAAAGGGAAGTAGTTTCCTAGAGGAAAGTGACCCTGTATAACTCAAAGTTGCTCCTTATTTTTGAACTGTTCGAACACTTAACACAACAGATGATGTACAAATTAATCCTCATCCCTCTTGCACTTATGGCGACCATGTTCGCTTCAAGTTGTAAGACACAAAGTTTAGATAAAATGACAACAAAAGAAAAAAATGCCTTATTGTGTGACCCAGAAACTGGTGCATGCGAAATGCCAACAAGTGAAAACACCTTAGATAGTCTTATTGATAAAAGTTTGACTTCAACAAAGGTTAAACTCGTCTATTTTACGGACCCTATTTGTTCTTCTTGTTGGGGAATAGAACCTCAATTAAGAAAATTAAAACTTACTTACGATGATCAATTAGATATAGAATACCGCATGGGTGGTTTATTACCCGATTGGTCTTACAACAGCGGGGGTATTAGCAAACCTTCTGACGTCGCCCACCATTGGGACGAAGTAAGCGTATATTACGACATGCCTATTGATGGAGATGTTTGGTTGGAAGATCCTTTGAACTCCTCCTACCCTCCTTCAATTGCCTTTAAAGCGGCGCAATTCCAAGATGAGAAAAAGGCACAAATATTCTTGAGAGAAATCAGAGAAATGGTATTTCTACATAAAATAAATATTGCCAAGGAGAACAATTTATTGATAGCAGCTGAAAAGACGGGCTTAGATAAAGAACGTTTTAAAACAGACCTTCATAGTATTGCAAAAGAAGCGTTTAAAGAAGATTTGGCTTTAGCCAGAACTTATGGTGTTAGAGGTTTTCCAAGTATCTATTTAGTAGACAATGAAGGAAACAAAAACCTGATTTACGGTACACAACCTTATGCTAAATATGAGGCCTTACTTGAAGATAAACATCCGGAGCTTAAAGCAAATTCCTATTCAAAAGATTGGGAAGCTTTGTTTACAAAATTCAAATCATTAACAGCAAGAGAATACGCAGAACTATCTAATCAGAATAGACAGGAGGCGGAAGAAGAATTGGTACAATTAACCAAGGCGAAAAAACTCATGCAATTCACTACTAAAAATGGTAGTATTTGGAGCAAACACATCTAAATCTAAGGGCGTGCTCATTAGAGTACGTCCCCTTTTTCTTTAAAATAGAGTGCATCTATAAATACAAGCAATCTAAAAGAAAAGGAATTGGTTTGAGCATAATCAAATAAATTCCCAACGCTTGTAAAGTAATTCGGTGCTAGATCAGACTGTTGCGTGAGTATGTTATTCTTATACACCAACCTCAATTCACTACCCGGTAAAAACACCCATCTGTAATTTAAGTCAATAGAAAAAGCATTGAAATTGATGTCGTGCATATCTTGCCCTTGACTATCTCTCCCTGTGTAAGCAGTTGAAACTCTATCTCCATCCGTTCCCAAGGCATGAAAATTATGATAATCTACGTTTTGCCAATTGTGACGAACGCGAATATCTATTCCCATTCTATTGGTAAAAATAAATTCAGAAGTAAACGTGTTTGTGATAATGTTTCGGTTTCGCTCCCCTAAAATAATTTCATCACTTTCATAATCTATAGGACGAACGTAACCAAAGTCATTCAATAAATAATCAATGTTCGCATCTAAGACTAAAAACCATTTGTCGGATACACGCAATCTTGGACTCACTCCTAAAGATGCACTTCTCTGATCCCATCCTATATAATCCTCGAAATATCCAGAAATATCTAAGGCAAAAGGCTTGGAATAATCACTACTGTAAAAGAAGCTTGCATCATATTTTGCATTTTTCTTTACAGGGTTTCCAGCAGATCGGGCCTCAAAGTGATCTAAACTTCCTAAAGGATATATATTTGCATCGGCACCAACCGTTAGAAAATTCTTATAAGTTTTGCGGTAAAAACCACTCAAACGTAAGGTCTCAAATAGTGCTGGTGCATACAACTCTTTATACGCCAAGCTTACTCCACTCCACCTCCTTAAAAAGTTCCTTTTCGGCTTAAAGTCAAAATATTTATAGAAAACACCGTACTCTCTAAAGTTGTTTCTCGCTAAATACCCCAAATCATTTGGGTCAAACTTATCACTGATTTCGTTGTAGTTGAAACCGTAATTGTGTTGTCCTTGCACCCTGCTAACATCTACAAAGGCTGTATGACCAACACTGTGCTCTAATTTATCTTGAACATCACTTACTCTTACCCCCGTAAAAATAGCGTAGTCCCTGTCTTTTGAAAAGATATTACTCTGAGCAACAGTAACATTGGCATTGCGTGCGTCACCAGCTCTTTGCACATTTGAATTCAGTAAATTGACGTAGGAATTATTCTTCAAAGGTTTAGAAAGGGAAACGATGTTATAATTGGTAAGCGGATTCGTCTCCACCTCTCGCTCTAACCCTGTTTCTTTGTCGTAAACAGTTGCAAAACTTCTCGCCTCAACAGCATTAAACACTCCAATTCCCAAATTATTTTTAGTTCTACCAGAAATCTTCGAAGCATTCAACAAGTTCGCCTTTTGTGGATTGGTAATCAGCACTTCATTTTCGGACAATTTTGACTGAACGCTATTTGCTCCATAGGGTCTGCCTCCTACTCTTCTCGAATAAAAAACATCACCTATTCCAAACAAGTCCGTTCCTTCCGTAAAGAAGGCTCTGTTCTCATCAAACTGAACCTCAAAGGGAGATAAGTTCAACACCAAGTTATCACTTCTTGCCTGACCAAAATCAGGTATTAAAGTCATGTCCAAAGTAAAGGCTTCCGTTAAACCATATTTCAAGTCTAAACCACCATTCAATCTATAATTGCCTTCCGCTTGACCTGAACTCTTTTCGTAATATCCGGTTAAATAAGGTGTAAAAGACAGTCTCAACGGAGGTTGAATTCCTCGAATTCCCTCTACACTTCCCGCTTGTTGAATTTCCCCATACTTGGTGGGGTCAACTGGAGACCAATAAGATTCTTCACGCTTTCTTCTCACCGAGCGCTTAAAGTTCACTTTCCAATGTTGTACTTCTCTATTTGGAAAACGAATCGCCGAATAAGGAATTTTTATTTCAACGCTATAACCGTAATGCTGTCGTTGCACTTTACTTTTCCATACGGTATTCCACGATAAATCTAAATTATCATCTACCATGAGTCCGTCAACTTCCACACCTGCTGCCGTAACAAAAAAGTAAAAGGCGCGTTGCTTATTACCATAGGTATCTATAGAAACTGCCATCCAATCGGCATTACCTACATCATCGCGTTGGGAAAGAGAATAACTAATACTATCTGGTTCTGGATCGTGAAATTCACCACCAATGTAAATGGCATCCTCAGCATAAACCATGTAACACTTCGACACAAAATTAGAAGTATCACCAAACTTCGGGTAATTGACGATGAAATCCGTGGCCAACTGAGCGTTTGACCAAAAATCTTCGTTTAAATAACCATCTAGCTCTAAGGGAGATGACAATTTATTTACCTCATAAGTCCTTTGAGATAAACCAAAATCTGCTATCATTGTAAAAAATAGCACAATAGTTGTTAGATAGTAACCGCACTTCATAATTAACAACCGCAAATATCATAAGCAATGCGCTCGAAAACAAATCATTTATCCTTTTTTAGTGTTTTACCGCTGTATCTTGTGCTTTTTATTTTTTCAGCTTGTTCTTCTACACAAAATGTAGGAAAAAGCCTTCAGAGTCAAGAAAAGACCCGAGAACTCGCCATTGAACACCATATAAAATCTACATTAGGTGCTGATAGTAGTCACTATGAAAGTATCGCATATGGAAAACTCATCGTTACCAAACCAGAGAGTTTCTTTCCTTTAGACTCCATGTACCGATTGAAAACTGAGTTGCTTAAAAACAAAGGGAAAAACTATTACAAACTCGAAGAGCTCGAAGAAGCCATAGCGGTGAAACGACTTGAGCTCGAAGCAGAAAAGAGCAACATTATTTACGAACAAGAGCATGTCTACGCAATAAAGAAAGATAGCACCGTTGAAATTCATGAGGTGGTGGTCAACTTAAAGGATCAAATAAAAGTGAACTATATAACACCCTTAGAAAAAAGTGAATTTAGTAAACAGTTATTCTACACCTACAAACTCTATTTCTTCAACCTTCCTTTTGTGATTACGAATTACTACTACGCCTCACAAGAAGAAATAGAATTCTACAGATTGTACAAAGGAAAATATGAAAGCTTATTTGACGAAGCTGAACGAAATACTTTTCTAGAACACACTTTGCAAGTAATGCGAAAAGCAAAACGAATCAATTCTTTGAGTGTAAAGAAATTGGTCGAAAAGGATTTAAGAGATCAATTAGATAGAAAGTTTACGATAATCAATTTTGAAGTTGAAGAAACGGCTGAAGGAGAAACAATCGCTTACTACTGTGTTATAGAATTCTCAGATGATCAAGAGCCTCAATTTCATGAATACCGCTATGATGTCTACCTAAGGCAAACGGATTTCTAAACATTTTTCAATCTTCTCATGTAAGTTGAAATAGCCATACTCCTTGGCCAATTGATAGAAAAGGCTGTCGGTGTTTACCCCTATTCGGAGATTTTCAAATTGAATAACTTCACCTTCTAAAGGATAAAACACAGGTTCTCCTCCATAAGATTGCTGATAACTTTTTGCGATAAAATCGAGTTCTTTTCTTAGGCGCTCATTCCCCTTTTCATAGATAAAACAATGTTTCGCATCCTGTGAATAGAGAACTGCGGGACCACGAGCCTCTAACATGAACATTCTACTTTGACGAAGGTTCTTTTCTCGTTGAAGCGTAACATTTAGCACTATTCCTAGCAATACAATCCCGGGGAACCCTAAAAGTTTTAATCTTCCCGATTTTATACTCAAATGGATCATGAAGCAAGCCAAGTAAGCAAGGAATACCATCCATGCGCTCAATTGAATTCCTTGGGTTAACGCATAGGGCAAATCAGCTATCCACTCCATAGTATTGGACAAGGATAGAAAACTCATCTTTACAGCCATCCCGGTAACAGCAGACATGTAGGGTATGAAATAGGTCAACAAGAAAACCAGTCCAGAAAACATAGCTGCAAAAGCGAGAATAAGCAATACCAAATTCGTCAATAAAAAGTAGTTCGGAAATTGGTGGAAGTAATACAAACTCAAAGGAAGCGTCCCAATTTGAGCTGCAAAACAAAGAGCTGTACCCTCCCAAATTTTACGCAAGATTTTCTGTCGAAAATAGAATATACGCTGAATTCCTTCAAAAAATAAAGCTATAGCAAACATGGCTGAGAAGGACAATTGAAAACCTATATCGAAGAGATAGGCTGGAGAAATTAATAACATTAAAAATGCAGTGCTGAGCAACACTTCCATGCTAAACATACCGTGTCCTCTCATTTTTCCTATCACTAAAAAAGTAAACATTGTTGTTGCCCGAACCACAGAAGGAGATGCTCCAGTAAGCAAAGCATAGAGCCATAAAACAATTAGCGCTACAACAAAGTAGAGTTTTTTCTTTCTCAGAAAGTATATTTTTTGAAAACAAAACTGCAAACAAAAAAGAAGTATCCCCACGTGCAGGCCAGAAACAGCTAACACATGCATGGCTCCAGCAGCTGTAAAATCATCTTTAACAGATTTGTCTAAACTAGACTTATCTCCCAAAACCAGAGCTTTGGCAATCCCAGCCTCTTTAGGTGCTAAAACATTTTCAAAGGCACTAGACAATTTCGTTCGCCAAATGGAGAATTTATGTTTCCATTGAGAATTGTGCCCCACCTTAATGCTCTCATCTGATCGTAAGAAAAGTTGTCGCCTTATCCCCTTGTTGCTCCAATATTTCTTTCCATCAAATGCGCCCGGATTAGAATTATTTGCAATGGGCTTGAGTGGCTTCTTAAAACTGATCACATCTCCTACCTGCAAAGTCAATTCATTCGAATCTTGAAAATAAACCACCATTATTTTTTCATTAGACGGGTACTTTTCTTGGCGAGTAAGAACCTCATTCAATGTAAACACCAAGGGGGAATACCGTCCTTCTTCCACTTTCCCCTCTGTAAATTCAGCTATCCTTACGCAGCTATCACAAGCCGTAAATTGAGGGGGAGTATTTGAAATATTTGGAGCTTTAAAAAATGTAAAACGCAACAATCCAAAGCAGAAAAACAAAAGGTAGAGTAAAAGGGATTTTAAACTAACCCGCAGAAAACTATGTTGCATCAATAAAAAATGAATACAAAAGTAGAGGACAAACACACCTGCAAGGGCATACATTGTTTCCGACAAACTAGCGGAACTATTTTCTCCAAGGAGATAAGTTAGGACAAGTAGGATTAACAAGCGCAAGGCTAGACTTGGTCTATTGATTTTAGGCTTCATAGATTAGGTATCAATTAGGTGGAAGAAGAAGTTACGACTATTTCATAAAACTTGCAAAAAGAGTAGGATTTAACCTATCCACCGAATAGCTCCAAGAAACTTTGTATTATCTGGCTTTTAGCTTCTGTACTAGCAATATTCTTTTTATTTTTGTAGTCTTAAATTTTTAGCAAAACTAGATGATGATAAAAGTAACTCTACCCGACGGTTCGGTAAGAGAATACGACAAAGGAAGCACTGCATTAGATGTTGCCAAAAGTATTTCTGAAGGATTAGCAAGAAATGTTCTTGCCGCAAAAGTAAATGGAGAGGTGCAAGATGCATTTCGTCCGATCAATGAAGACGTAGAACTTCAACTTTTAACCTGGAATGATACGGAAGGTAAATCGACCATGTGGCACTCTTCTGCACACATCATGGCTGAAGCATTGGAGTTTTTCTACCCTGGAATTAAATTAGCGATTGGACCTCCAATTGAAAATGGATTCTACTACGACGTTGATTTCGGTGAATACAACATCACTGAAAAAGACTTGGAGAAGGTAGAAAAGAAAATGAAAGAATTGGCGAAGCAAAAATTAGAATTTGTACGTCAAGAGATTTCAAAAGATGAAGCAATCAAGTACTTTACTGAGAAAGAAGATCCTTACAAATTAGAATTGATTGAAGGATTGGATGATGGAAACATCACTTTCTATACACAAGGTAACTTCACAGATTTATGTAGAGGACCTCACATCCCTAACTCAGGATTCATCAAAGCAGTGAAATTAACTTCTATTGCTGGTGCATACTGGAGAGGTGATGAAAACAACAAGCAATTAACGCGTATTTATGGTATCACTTTCCCGAAAGCGAAGGAGTTAACAGAATACTTAGAGCGTTTGGAAGAAGCGAAAAAGCGTGATCACAGAAAACTAGGTAAGGAATTAGACTTATTTACTTTCTCTCAACGTGTAGGTCAAGGTTTACCTTTATGGTTACCAAAGGGAGCTGCGTTGCGTGAGCGTTTAGAAAACTTCTTAAAGAAAGCACAACGTAAAGGTGGATATGATCAGGTAATCACTCCGCACATCGGAAGTAAAGAATTATACGTTTGTTCTGGGCACTACGCTAAGTACGGAAAAGATTCTTTCCAACCGATTAATACGCCAGACGAGGATGAAGAATTCTTGTTAAAACCAATGAACTGTCCGCACCACTGTGAGATTTTTAAATCAAGACCAAGGTCGTACAGAGATTTACCTGTAAGATTTGC
>NZ_JAWWCF010000028.1:0-20870 GCF_033720595.1 Lishizhenia sp.
AGGCAACTTCTTCGTAGGCAAACAAAAGTTTCTCCTGCATAAAGTAGTTACCGTACACCAATTCAGAACTCGAAACAGTGAAATCACCATTCGTACCTATCTTTAATCCGTGCAAATTCACGTCGTAGGTATATGTTTCAGCATTGGCTAGGTATCCATTTTCTATCAAAGAAGCAATGCTTTCTCCCACCAATAACTTATCGTAATTATCGTTCAAAGGCAAAGCCTTGTTCGATGAAAGTGGGGTAGCGGTTACTCCTAATATGTTTGCCTCCTGGTAGTAAGCGAAAATTTTTCTAAAACTGTTGTAGTGCGCCTCATCGACGATTACCAAACCTACATCTTTAATGAAGTTGGCATCATCTTGTAAACGGTTGTTTAGGGTCTCAACCATGGCAATAAAACATTGGTATTCACCTTGGTCTTCCAAGGTTTTAACATCACTGTTAATGATTTTATTGTCTACTGCAATGGCGTTAAGTTGACGAGAGGTTTGTACAGAAAGCTCAATACGGTGCGTTAAAATCAGTACCTTTTTGTTGAATAGCTCTATGTAGCGTCTCGCAATTTCTGAGAAAATAACTGTTTTTCCTCCTCCAGTTGGAAGCTGATATAGCAAATTGAAATTATTTCCATTCGCTTCTAGTTCGTTAACGATTTGGTTAACAGTGTTTTCCTGGAACGGATATAATGTTTTTGCCTTTACTTTTACTTCTTCTTCTATCATCTCCACGCTTCAAAAATTGGGCTACAAAACTACAGCCTTTTTCCTGAAGAAAAAAGTTATCGGCCGCTTTTATCTTAAAGGATTGTTAAAGTGACTGATTTTTAGCCCATTTGTAGTATAAATAACTTCTATGTGCATATTTGTTTTTTCTAAGCAATCCAATGATGCCTCCTTTTATCTTTGTACATCGAAAGCTAAAAGTGTTATTTTAGCGCAGCGAAAATTTAGAATATAAAAAAGACATATAAAATGAGCGAAGTTCAAAGAGTTTCTTGTTTGATCATAGGTTCTGGTCCTGCAGGATATACAGCAGCGATTTACGCAGCACGTGCTAATATGAAACCAGTAATGTACCAAGGTATGCAACCGGGTGGACAGTTGACTACAACAAATGAAGTAGAAAACTTCCCAGGATACCCTCAAGGTATTACAGGTCCACAAATGATGGAAGAGTTAAAAGCACAAGCAGAGCGTTTTGAAACAGATGTAAGATGGGGATTCATTGAAAGAGTTGATTTTTCAGGAGAAATTCACAAAGCTTGGGCTGATGATGGAACAGAAATCCACGCAGATACTATTATCATTTCTACAGGTGCATCTGCACGCTACTTAGGTTTAGAGTCTGAACAGAAATACTTGAAATTAGGTGGTGGAGTTTCTGCATGTGCAGTTTGTGACGGTTTCTTCTACAAAGGACAAGAAACAGTTATCGTTGGTGCTGGAGATAGTGCTTGTGAGGAAGCACACTACTTATCTAAGATTTGTACGAAAGTAACTATGTTGGTAAGACGTGATGAGTTTAGAGCTTCTAAAATCATGGCTGAGCGTGTTCAGAATACAGAAAACATTGAGATTTTGTACAACACAGAAACAGACGAAGTTTTGGGTGACGGACAAGTGGTTACTGGTGTGCGTGTTTTCAATAACAAAACTGGTGAGAAGAAAGAGATTCCTGCAACTGGGTTCTTCGTAGCTATTGGACACAAACCAAACACAGATATCTTTAAAGATTATATCAACTTGGATGAAACAGGTTACATCAAATACGAGCAGCCTGGAACATCTAAAACAAATGTACCTGGAGTTTTTGTTGCGGGAGATGCAGCAGATAAAAACTACAGACAAGCAATTACTGCGGCAGGTACAGGTTGTATGGCAGCATTAGATGCAGAACGTTACTTAGCGGCGAAAGGTCACTAAGCTGAAATAATATTAAAGTAAAAAGCCCTTCTCATTTTTGAGGAGGGCTTTTTTTGTGATGTTTTGTATAGCTGTTTTATCCTTAGATATGTATAAAGTGTTCATTTTGTGGTTTTTTAGTGAATGAAAGACCTTGAGTTTTACAAAGAGTATTTTCTACAGCTTACTCAATTAAGTCTACCTTTTAACATATCTCGAAGGAACGACTGGACTTTACTTATAAATTCAATAAGGAACAAAAAACACAGTATCATGAATAAACTATTACTCTTAGCGGGCTTGTTTTTGACAAGTAACATTTCCGCTCAAATGAACAGTTTTGTTGAATTGAATGAAAATTCATTACAATGCACTGTAAACAGCAATGGCGAATTGTTTAGCAATTTAGCCAATTCAGGACCAGGATTCAGCGTAGAATTTTCCCAGAGTTTATATACTATTTTTTCCAATAGAATTGTCTTGGCTGGCTTAGGACCAAATGGAGATTTGGCAATGACGAAACCACATGGAAGCAATAATTTGGCCAATGGTCCTTTAACTGTTGCACCGGGTTATGAATTCGGTCCTGCAACTATTACCCCAGCGGAAAGTAATGCATGGAGTCAAATCTTTGTCGTTACACAAGACGAAATAGATGAGTTTAAGAATTATCATGCTTGCATGGCAGACCCTAATTGTGATGCAACCATAAATTTTCCGAATTATCAAATACCATCCTCTATAAGTAACTGGCCTGCGCACGGAGATATCACAATAGACCAATCTTTTTTCTTAGCTCCATTTTATGATGCAGACTGGGACGGAAACTATAACCCTGAAGCAGGAGATTATCCTTGTATTAAAGGAGATATATATGCTTGGTTTGTAATGAACAATTATTTGACAGATCCTAGTGTAACGACTACTACAAAAGGGTTAGAAATTCATGTTGAAGTATATCAATTTGAAGGTCAAACTGGAGGAGATGCTTTATCGAACACCGTTTTTGTAGGTTATGATGTAATTAACAGAGGTACAACACCCTTGTCGGATTTTTATTTGTCTAATTATACAGATTTCGATTTAGGTTACCCACTTGATGATTACATGGGGACCTTGCCGGATATCAATGCTTATTTTATTTATAATGGAGATGATTATGACGAAACAAGTTCCTTTGGACAAGGTTTTTTAGATCATTTACCTGTACAAGGAGTTGTGAGTTTAAATCATGACTTAAGTGCAGCGGGTTATGCAGACGTAGATGTTTATACTCCTGTAGAGTATTATAATATCATGCGCGGCTACCATACAGATGGAAGTGTGAAGTATTTTCCAGGTACGCAAATTGCTACGGCCTTTACTTTTCCTTATTCTACAAATACGCCTTACCAATGGACAGAAGCAAATAGTGATGGAAATGGAATGGTAAATACACCTGGAGATAGAAGAATGCAAGGTGCTGTTGGTCCTTTATTCTTGGATGTGGGAGAAAGTATTTCCTATGATTTTGCTTTTGTATATGCAAAAGAAGAAGTAGCTGGATTAGGAAATGAAGCGAGTATAAGTAAATTGATTACAGATATTAACACGGTACAGGATTATTACGATAATCAAATGACAGATTGTTCTGGAGGTTTCTTGACGGTAGAGGTGATGGATGAAGTTGCAGTGAATATTTATCCAAATCCAACAACAGAGCTTTTATTCATAGAAACATCTGATAAAAAGGTGTTTGATTATAAGCTTTGCGATGCGAGTGGAAGAGTTGTGATTTCAGGACAAGGGAAGCAACAAGCGCAATTGGATATGAGTCAACTCATGCCAGGAGTTTACTATTTAACCATGATGGGTGAAGGTAAAGGTGTTTATAAGGTTGTGAAACAGTAATTTAAATTAAACATAAAAAAAGCCCACGCTTTTTGAAGTGTGGGCTTTTTAATTCAGTTAATTATATCCTTTAAATAGGTTTAACTTGAACGGTAATTCTTTCTGATTCTTCTTCTCCACTGTGGAAACGAATCAATTCAATCATGTTCTTTTCATCCTCAACCTCCATAAGTTCTTCATCAAAGCTAAAGTAATCGTCATCATCTACTTTTAATGACTTTTGAACTACTTCTCCGGTAACCGTATTGATACAAGTAAATTCATAACCTTCCAATTCAGATTCGAAAACCAAAGAGCTTCCTGTTTGAATTTCTTTAATGTCTAATTTTGGAATGGCCAAAACCATGTAGTTTTCTGTAGTTTCATCCAATACCTTGTTAGCTAAAACGTGCAAAACATAAAGGTTAAAACTTAACTCGTCTTTGTGGTGGTGAATAGTAGTAGAAATCGTCTTGATATCATCGTTTTCTACGTTACTGTGAATCTGTAAGATCTTTTTGCTATTGGTTTGTACACCTACCAATCTGTCCTCGTCATCATCATCTTCTAGATATTCTCCCTCCGTAATAGATAATACGGTGTTGAAGTTAAACTCTCCCGTTTTTACAACATCGATGATGTCTATATCTGTGTAAAAATGATTGTCTTCATCATCATCTGCTTGTAAGCGCTTAAAATCAAGGTTTTTGTGCGAAGCTATAGAAACCTCCATTTTAAAGTTGTACACTGTAATTTCCTGAGAAATTTCTTTCGTAGTTGGGTTTTCATTTATTGCACCAATGATAAAGGCATCATCTTCAATTTTGTAGAAACGCTTCAAGATATCTTTAGAAGATTCATGTTCAAAAAGATTAATCTTAAACTCTTTCTCCTTTTTCATGTCATACACATAAAGCGTATTCATGTCATTTAAACTGTAAGAGTTTGTTGAAGAATAATCTGGTAAATACGTATAAGTTCTTACACCATAAGTAAGGTAACGTCCACTTTCACTCAACTGTGTATTCATGTACACAGATCTTAAATTGTAGGGAAACTCATCTCCATTTTTGTGCGCTTTTAAGATGTCTTTGTAAATACTTCTGTTTTCGTCAATAGTACTTTCATCTTCGGCCTCATCTAACATTCTTTCTAGGTAATCTACCTTATCAGATAAATCGATCTCAGATTCATAAAGAATGTCGAAGTCTTTATTGAACACAATAACAAGATCTTTCTCATCAAAACTTCTCGTGTAACAACGAGCAATATAGTTTTGCGTACGACCAGATTCTGTTCTCAAATCAAGCTTCCATTTTTCAGGATCTACTTTAATTCTTTTAACAGATTTTTGTGACGTAATTACTTGAGATTCTAAATCAACCTTCATGTAATATAAATTGAAAGCTTCTTTCTCTGTGATGGCAACAAGTATTTTTGCTTCACCATCTTCAATGTTGTATTTGTAATCCGCTCTCTTTTTAATCTTTTCTACAGGCTTGAGCTTTTTCTTGTCTACCTCTATTCCTTTATCGTTGTATTCAATGAGTACTTTGTTCTTCACTAAGTCGATGTCAACATAGTAGTTTTCAAAGTTTTCATAGTATAAGGATGAAGTTCTTACATCTTCATTTTTAACCCTCAATTTAAAGGTGGGAGCAGCAGGGGCTTGTTCAGGTGGTGGTGGAGGTGTTTCTTGCGACCAAACTGTACTAAATGCGAATGCAGACGCAAGACCTAGGAGTAGGAAGTTTTTCATATTTTTTAAATTTTTGCTCAAAATAATCATTTTAGTGAAATAAGCGGAAGAAGTGGAAAAGCTTTTTGATGATAAGCGTATACTAGTTCCTTTGATTTTTTTGAAAAGGCAAAGTATCAAAGTTAAATAAAACTCTACTTTTGGGACGATCAATTTAGTAAGTATGAATCATTTTGATGTTGCAATTATTGGGAGCGGACCGTCAGGAGCTTCTACAGCTTTCCATTTAGCCCAAAAAGGTATTTCTACCGTAATCATTGAAAAAGAAACCTTACCGCGTTACAAAACTTGCGGTGGAGGCTTTGTGTTTAGAGGCCGTAAAAATCTCTCCTTTGATATTAGTGAGGTAGTAGAGAGTGAATTTAGAACCGTTGATATTTATCTGGGGGATAAACTTCACTTTAAAACTGAAAGAGAAGACCCAACGATCTCCATGATAATGCGTGATTCTTTTGACCAGTTAATAACTGAAAAAGCGAAGGAGTTTGGTGCACAATTGTTAGAAAACCATAAACTATTAGGTCTAAGGTTTGAGAACGATAAGATTTGTTTAGAAACTGCGCAAGGGGAATACACCGCTAATTTTGTAATTGCAGCAGATGGCGCCTTGAGTCCAACCGCTAAATTAGCAGGGTGGAAGGAAGATACCCGTAAATTGGTGCCCGCTTTGGAATATGAAATAGAAGTTTCTGATGAAGATTTTGAGCGATTATCAAAAGAAGTACGTTTTGATATAGATGCCATACCTTATGGATACGCATGGAGTTTTCCAAAGAAAAAACACTTATCTATTGGTGTAGCATCTGGTCGTAGAGGGAAAATTAATTTGAAGAAATTTTATCAAGAATACCTCGAGACACTGGGGATTGAAAAGGTGGTAAGTGAGCAGCAACACGGTTTTCAAATACCAGTTTCTCCAAGAACGGATGGTTTTGTGAAGAATAACGTCTTTTTGATTGGAGATGCTGCTGGTTTTGCAGATCCAATTACCGCAGAAGGAATTTCTAATGCCATTTTAAGTGGGAAACTTGCCGCTCAAGCAATAATAGAAAGTAATCAAGATAGAAGCTTGGCTGAAGAACTGTACCATGCAAAATTAGAAGATAATTTACTACCTGAATTACGTACAGGATTGTGGTTGTCGAAGTGGTTTTATGAGCAAAAAACAGTTCGTAATTTAATGTTGAAAAAATATGGTCAACGTTTTAGTGAAGCCATAGCTGATGTATTTCATGGCGAAAGAAGTTATCCGAGAGACATTAAAAAAGCAATCAAACAAAAAGTAAAAGAGTTAGTTTTTTAGGGGTAAATCTCTAATTCTTACCTATTCAAGATATAGAGCAGCAATATACTTTTTGTAATTGCTGCTTTTTTACTTAAATGTAGAATTTGCCAAGAGTCAGATTTTAAGAAAATAATTTTACTTTAATTCTAAAGTTATCGTCTTTTCTATCGATGTAGTTTCTCTCTCAAAACCATGGAAAGATTCATTATTGTAATTGAAGCAAAATTCAAGTGACTTGGAATCAATATTATTACATTCTAACTCGAAGGGGTCGTAAGGATCGATTTGAATCGGTTGTTTAAGAAGAATTCTTTTTTTAGTAATTTCAAATGACTTAGTATTTATAAGAGCAAATTCTAGCTCTATTGCTTCAAACCTTGGTAAGACTGTCTCGTTTAGTGATGTGGTTTTTGTGATAATAATTAGAAATTCTGATAAATTATCGAAAATTGAAATGTCCGGAACGAATCCGTAATGTGGTGCTAAGTAATTATAATCCACCTTCTCCTTGTTTGAATTGAGCGCATAGAAGTTTGATGTAGTGGTATCTGTGCTAACATTACTGGTGACAAGTAAAAGTTTGTTGGACTTGACCTCAATGTCTGTATGCGCATTTAATTTTTCGCCCACGGTGATTATGTAGTTGATATCTAGTATGTTATATATGCCAAAGTATTCAAATTCACTTTTTTTATAGAAACCTTTTAAGTCAAGTTTACTTACTACTGTCTTATCGTTTTTAACGTCTAACTGCGATAAATTAACCTTAATATCCGATTGTGTTTTTAGCGTGATATCAAATTCCAAATTGTGTAAGATAACTTCTTGTTTAAATATGTTGTTCTCTTCATCTTTTAAAAAGGAAAAGATGACAAAAGAATTGGTATCCATAAGTATGGAGTTGGTGATATAACTATTCCTAGACAATCTTCGAAAGGCTTTGAATTCCTTTTGCTCTCCTGTTTCAATATTCTTTAGATAAAAAATGTTGTTATTGGTAATATAACCGTCTGAAGAAATTAGGTAGAAACGGTAGAGTACGTGTTTATTGTCTTGTGTTAAATTTGCATCAATAATAAGATTGTTAAATTGGATATTATTGTTTTCGTACTCATCAAGATTTAATTCTTTAATCAAGTACCTAATTTCAGTGAGTAGATTATACTTTGTTTTAAAAAGAAATTTGAGCTTTTCATCACAAAATATTGAAACTGGTTTATCTAAGGTATACATACTTACAAGACTGATGTGATAGGTTGCTTTTGCAGTTATAGGTGATGTCTTTTTCTCAATATTTGTTTTGAATTCATTTTGGTTGTGAGGAATTCTCTTAATAATTTTTGAGTATGTTGTTTGATAGTTATCTAGGTTGGTTTTATGTGTATAAACATATAGATAATCAGAATTTCTAACGATGTAAATAGAATAGAGTTCATTTTCAAAAATCTCGTGGTAATGTTTTATACTATTCTCAAGGTTAAGTGGTGTTTTTTTTATTGCCTTAAGCTTTATTTTTCCGCTTTCTTCTCCGTTAATGATAATTTTAGATTTCCATTCTTTTACGAAGTATTTAGTATTCTTATATACTAGGTTGGATTTGAATTTATTTGTAACCGTTTTGGTGTTTTCACTTAAGGTGAAATCCGTAAGTGTTTGAGCGCTTAAAAGTGGTGATGAAAGTAGAAGGAATACTAGTATAAGGTGCTTAATAACCATTGATTTTTAAATTTTTGCTAAAATACATTTCTTTTAGAGAACGTGACAAAGATTAAAATCTGGCGCCGATAGCAGCGGCATGGGGGGCAGACTTTTTACTTATTTCTTGCGCGCTTTGCCCTGCGACCACCGGAAGCTGGAAAAGGGGGAGAAGAATAGAAAAAAGACAAGTGCCATATAGTGGATAGCGGTGAATGTCCAGCCAAGCTGAAAAGCCAAAACGCATACCCATTCACACCCTGTGGAAAGACTTTTGAGAAATTTAAACTTGAAATTTTGACTTTAATAAAGAATAAGATTACTTTTATCGCGCAAATTAAAAGAAGACATGAATTTACACGAATATCAAGGAAAATCCATTTTAAAAAGCTTCGGTGTAGCAATACAAGAAGGAGTTGTTGTAGATAAAGTAGAAGACGCTGTTGCAAAGGCAAAAGAATTGTCAGCATCAACTGGAACTGAATGGTACGTTGTAAAAGCTCAAATCCACGCAGGGGGTAGAGGTAAAGGTACTGTAGAAGAAACAGGTTCTAGAGGAGTTGTTTTAGCGAAAGGTATCGACAAGGTAGAAGACACTGTAAAAGGAATTTTAGGTGGACACTTAACTACATTACAAACTAACGGTGTTGGTAAGCGTGTAAACAAAGTATTGATTGCAGAGGATGTATACTACCCAGGTGAATCAGAGCCATCTGAGTTCTACATGTCTGTATTAATGGACAGAGATAAAGGTAGAAACATCATTATGTATTCTACTGAAGGTGGTATGGATATCGAAACTGTTGCAGAAGAGACTCCACACTTAATCTTTAAAGAAGAGATAGATCCACGTGTTGGATTACAAGGTTTCCAAGCTAGAAAAATTGCTTTCAACTTAGGATTGAGCGGTAAAGCAATGAAAGAAATGACAAAATTCGTTGCTGCATTATACGCTGCTTACGAAGGATGTGATGCTTCTATGTTTGAGATTAACCCAGTATTGAAGACATCTGATGATAAAATTATCGCGGTTGACTCTAAAGTAACTTTAGATGACAACGCTTTATTCCGTCACAAAGACTACGCTGAGATGCGTGATAAAACAGAAGAAGATCCAACAGAGGTTGAAGCTGATGAGGCTGGATTGAACTTCGTTAAATTAGACGGTAACGTTGGTTGTATGGTAAACGGAGCAGGATTAGCAATGGCTACTATGGATATCATCAAGATGTCTGGTGGTAACCCAGCTAACTTCTTAGACGTTGGTGGTACTGCAGATGCTGAGCGTGTTGAGAAAGCATTCCAAATCATTTTGAAAGATGAGAACGTGAAGGCGATCTTAATCAACATCTTCGGTGGTATCGTAAGATGTGATAGAGTTGCTCAAGGTGTTGTTGATGCATACAAGAACATGGGTAACATTCCAGTTCCAATCATCGTTCGTTTACAAGGAACAAATGCTGAAGAAGCGAAGAAATTAATCGACGAATCAGGATTAAACGTACACTCTGCAGTTCAATTACAAGAAGCTGCTGACTTAGTAAAAGAAATCTTGGCATAGTCCATTAGATATATTTTTTAGAAAAAGGGATTCCAAATTTTTGGAATCCCTTTTTTTTTAGTTAAGAATTATGAATGAAGAGTTAAGATATTTTTTATCGGCCTTCGAGACTTCTCGAACCTCGAACCTCAGGCCTCAATTCCATCTGATAGGTTTGAGGCCTGAGGGGCGAAGAATGAGCCGTCTTGAAGGTCGATATTAAAGGATTTGAAAGATTTAAGCACTCGCTGCGCTCGCTATTTGATTGATTTGATAGATTCAAAGGATTAATGAAAAGGAGGTTATCGAGCGGAGTCGAGATACCGAAATTAGAAGCATCGATAATTATCTTGCTCAATACTCGCACTCAAAACTGTACCTCTAACCGTCTAAAAGTCTAGTTATAATTAATAATTTCTTACCTTAAGCGTGTTATACCATCATCATGCTAAAACACATTCATTTTCTAATAATCACTTCATCATTGGCGTTTGTTGTATTGTTTTTATCCTGTAATCATGAAGTTGTAGAAGCACCAATAGGAAATAAAATCAATGAAGAAGATTTAATAGAGAAGAATAATCGAAAGAAGAATAACTTAACTATTTATGTAGAAGGTTGGAGTTGTGTTTACCGAATTGAGTTATCGGAAGAAGGTAAGGGTGAATTTGTTCGAGGTTATTCAGAAACTGATGATTTGGGGAAAGAAGAATTTACACGTGTATATGAGACCTATACTTTTGAAGTTACAAATACAATTGTTCTGGATTCTATCCACTCAGTTATTAAGCATCTAAGTGCAGATGTTAATGTTGTAGATAACTTAAAGATGAGCGATGAGAAAAGAATGTTGTTAAAGTATAACGATGAACTACGTCTTGATGCATATAATCTGAGTGGTGCTGACGAAATTTATACGCTACTAAAGCTTATGAATCCTTATTTACAGGAGGACTTTATTGATGTTTGTAGATAAGTAGAATTACTCATTTATATGTAAGCTCTCCGTCCTCTGCGATTAATACCAAAACTAATCCTCTTCCTCAATACTCACACTCAAAACTGCCTCTCTAACCGTCTAAAAGTCTAAGAATCTAAAACTCTCTGTCGCTTTAGGCGACATTACAAAAGAAAAAACTTGTAAAAAATACAGAGTTTGTTCAACTTTGCGCTTCCAATTCAGAACCAGTGAGTACATTTTTAAAAAAGGACATGATCGTATATAAAACTAGAGAACAAATTGAGATTATGCGTGAAGCAGCTCAAATTGTAAGTAGAACCTTAGGGAAAGTAGCAGAAGCCATAGAGGAGGGGATTACTCCATTAGAGTTAGATGCTATTGCAGAGAGCTACATTCGCTCGCAAAATGCAATTCCAGGTTTCTTAGGTTTGTACGATTTCCCAAACACCTTGTGTATTTCTGTGAATGACGCTGTTGTTCACGGTTACCCAACAGATAGACCACTTCAGAATGGAGACATCGTTTCTGTAGACTGTGGTGCTATTTTCGAAGGGTACTACGGAGATCATGCCTACACTTTTGGTATTGGTAATGTAGATCCTGAGGTTCAAAAATTATTAGATGTTACTTTAGAATGTTTGAACATAGGTGTTGAACAAACGAGAGTAGGAAATAGAATTGGTGATATCGGTTTTCACATCCAACAACATGCAGAAAAGCACGGTTACGGAGTAGTAAGAGAATTGGTTGGACACGGTTTAGGAACAACTATGCACGAAGAGCCTCAAGTACCTAACTATGGTAAAAGAGGTAGAGGTAAGAAAATTCAAGAAGGATTAACGATTGCTATTGAGCCTATGTTAAACATGGGGACAGAGCGTGTAAAATACCTAAGTGATAACTGGACTATCGTTACAGCTGATAACAAACCAAGCGCACACTTCGAGCACGACGTGGCTGTAGTTGATGGAAAACCAGATGTGCTTTCTACGTTTAAATATGTAGAAGAAGCATTAGCGAAAAAGAAATAAATGTCGGCAGCCAAACTCGTTGGTTTAACCACAATCTTATATTTAATCATGGCCCTGCAATCTTTGTTGGGCCTTGGTGTTTTTTTACCCATCCTTCCCCTGAAGGAGGTGTTAGTTTCCATCATGGCTATAGCCTTAGGTGTGATGTATTGGAAACGCGATAAGAAGCCTTATTCTTATCTATTTTTTTATGGACTTATCGGACTGCTATTCTCTAATTTTACCCTAGAGATTTTACTGAGTGCCGAAGAGCGTGTAGCGTTCAATAATGAGGTGTCTGATTACATTGGTTTAGCGCAGTTCTTATTTATGGGGATACTTTTCATTTATCTTTCCTTAGAGCGTGTTGGAGAAAAAATACGGTTTAACCTCTTTCCTTTTCTTACCCTTGTTGTTGTAACCATTATCAATTTCTTTGGAGAAAAGTCATGGGAAGCCCTTGCGGTTTTACCTTTAGCAATTGCATTTTATATACAGTATCATAAAGCAGATGAGGACCAAGTTGACGCAGATAAGTTTCATGCGCTTAAAATGTGGTTGGTAGGATTTGCAGTGCTAGGAGCTATTGATGCATTGGCCATTTGGATCAACAAATAAAGGTCTACACAGATTGCATAGACCTTCATCAGTATAATTACAAAAACCAAAACTATTGAATTATAACTACTTACTTAAACGAGAGTTGTGTAAAAAGGTTATCCTATTCTAAAGTGAGCTTGATTTTTCAAAATCACCTAGAAGCTAGAGGGCTAGATTTATAGAGGTCTAGAAGTTCAATTAGGTGTATCAATTTTTCGAATTCTTCAAATCCCTATTATCAAAAGGAACAAAGGACTACAGGTTCCTCGACTCCGCTCTGAAACTTAGTTTATACACGCAAAAGTATAAATTAACTGAGCTTATCGAGCGTAGTAGAGATGAGCGTAAACCTTGTGTTCAAGTTTTAATTCCTCAATTCCTTAAATTGTTGAATCCTTGAATCTTTGAATTTTTAAATAGCGAACGCCAGTTCGCACTTAAATTTTTAAATCTCCATCAGCATTAACGTAGAAAATTGTATATTTCTTTCAAATACACTGTTTATGCCTTTCAATTCCATTTTTAGCTGGTTGATGAAGAAACGAATTCATCAGATAGATTTGTTTCGTAAGTATCCAAGCGAAGTACAAGAAGAGTTATTTCATCGTATGATAGAAGCAGGACGTGCTACGCGTTTTGGAAAGGAAATGGGCTTTGAGCAGATAGAGAATTACAAAGAATTCAATGCACGTGTACCTTTAATGGATTACGAAAGTCTGAAGCATTGGGTAGATTTCGCGATGAAAGGGGAGGAAGATGTTCTGTGGCCAGGCGAAACCAAGTGGTTTGCAAAATCATCGGGTACTACTTCAGATAAGAGTAAATTTATCCCCGTAACCAAAGAGTCTTTAGAAGCTTGTCATTACAAAGGAGGAAAGGATCTTTTGGGCTTGTATTACGATCAGCATCCCGGAACGAAATTATGGAATGGAAAACATTTGATAATTAGTGGATCATCAGAGTGTAATGAACAGCATTTATCGTCTTCATCCTATATTGGGGATTTATCGGCCATTATCGTTAATAATTTGCCGTGGTGGGCGGAGCTGAAAAGAAGACCTTCCAAGGAAATTGCTTTGATGAGTGAATGGGAGGAGAAAATAGAGTGTATTGCTCAATCTACCCTAAAAGAAGATATACACATTATAGCAGGAGTTCCTAGCTGGACATTGGTTATTTTAAATAGAATTTTAGAGATTACCGGAAAGAAGACCATTCAAGAGGTGTGGCCGAACATAGAGCTTTTTATGCATGGAGGGGTTAGTTTTGAGCCTTACCGTAAAGAATTTGAACGTGTCATCGGCAATCCGTATATGAACTACGTAGAATCTTATAATGCCTCGGAAGGTTTTTTTGGAATACAAGATACCAAAGATGGAGACCTGTTGCTGATGTTGGACTATGGAATTTTCTATGAGTTTATTCCTATGAATAAATATAAAGGAGTAAATTCTGAAGAGGTGATTCCATTAGACGAGGTAGAGTTGGGAGTGAACTATGCTATGGTGATTACCACTAATGGAGGATTGTGGAGGTACATCATCGGTGATACAATCATGTTTACAGAACAAAAGCCAAAACGTTTTAAGGTAACGGGAAGAACCAAGAGTTTTATTAATGTATTTGGAGAAGAATTGATTGTTGAGAATGCTGAACAAGCAATGTCTGTAGCCTGTGAAAGAGCAGGTGCTCAGGTACACGAGTATACTGCGGGACCTATTTTTATGGAGAATCAAAAGAGTGGGGGGCACGAGTGGCTTATTGAGTTTACAGAAGAACCTGAAGATTTTAATTATTTTGTGGAGGTATTGGATAATACACTGAAAAGTTTGAATTCTGATTACGAAGCCAAACGTTATAAGGATATGGCTTTGGCCTTTCCTAAGGTGCATAAATTAAAAAAAGGAAGCTTCAATATTTGGTTGAAACAAAAGGGGAAATTAGGGGGACAGCACAAAGTTCCGAGATTAATGAATGATAGAAGAGTTTTAGAAGAAGTTATGGACGCAATTCAATTGAATGTGCTACCTTAGCACAATTAAGAGTTGATTGTTTATAAGTGAGTAAGATTTCTTTCGATTTTCATTTAAAACCAAAGAATTAATCAAATAATTCTCCCTATATTTGCAATCCGAAAAAAGATTATTAATTTTGCATTCCCATTTGAGGGGAAAAAGAATTTAGAAAACACAGTAAGATGAAAAAAGATATACATCCAGAAAACTATAGATTAGTTGTATTCAAAGATATGACTAATGATTACTCATTCGTTTGTCACTCATGTGCACCTTCTACAGAAGATATTGAGTGGGAAGATGGAAACACTTATCCTTTAGTTAAATTGGATATCTCTCACAAATCTCACCCTTTCTTTACAGGTAAGGCTCAGTTTGTGGATACTGCAGGACGTATCGATAAGTTCAAAAACAGATACGCTCGTCACATCAAGAAATAAGATTGACATCTATATATTAAGTATTGAATCCCGGTCATTTTTGATCGGGATTTTTTGTGTTTGGAGAAATTAACTCTAACGTACAAACCCTACGAGCTTCACCTTTTAATGGATCTAAGGATGGAGGTTAATGCTTGAGTACCAACTTCATCTTTACGCGAGTACGCAGCTTTATAGAGGACTTCTTTTTCCTGATGATAGAGTGCTGCGAAAGTTTTAGAAGTATTGGTATGCCCTTTGTATTAATCGGCGCTTTTCTTAATGCCTAAGGTTGTCTCAATGAAAAAAATGCCGGTATTGCAATCTTATAAGTAAGTTGTGGCAATGTTGTATGAGCTTACTCCGCTGTTATCCCGTGTTTATTCTTTTCAGTAGCGAATAGGAGGGAGGTGATGATTTGTTCAAGGATTTTGTTTCTTTAGAAATAAAAAAGTCCCGACAAATTTGCCGGGACCTTTCTTAGAATAGTTCTATACATTATTGTTTTACCAATCTCATTACGTGTGTTTGGTTGTCAATTGAAGTCAATTGAATAATGTATACTCCGCTTTGTAAATCCGTAAGGTCAATTGTATTGATATCCTTACTTCTTACTGTATTTACTTCTTTTCCTTGCGTAGTAAATACTATAGCCTCTTTAATGATTTTATTACTTGTTATTTTAACTATACCTGTTGTAGGGTTAGGCGAGATAGCGATGAAGTTCGTTTCGTTGTTACTTACTCCAACATTGTCTAAAATGTAGCATTCTGAAGTGTCTGTACAAGTTCCATTGCTCACTACAAGTGCATAGCTTCCGTTTTGTGTAACGTTAAAGGTTGCGCTTGTTTCTCCAGCAATGGCCTGGTTACCATTGTTACAATCTAACCACTGGTAGGTGAAGTTTGCAGCTTGGTTCACAGAGCTGAAAGGAGATGTTGATGCATCAATTTCTGCAATTACATCAGCAACAGTAAGTGTTGTTACAACAATACTATCACAAGTATTAACACCTGATAATGTGTCTCTATATGTACCTGCTGTTGTATAGCTGTTGGTTCCAATGTCGTATGAATCACCTGCACAAATCGAGATGTTTTGTGTGTATTCAGGAGCTGGTGTTACTGTTAAAGTGGTGATAACAACACTGTCACACATACTCGTAGAATAAAGGGTTGTTGTATAAGTACCGGCGTCTGTGTATGTATTATTCCCTATTTGATAACTTCCTCCAGCACAAATGGATACTGATTCTGTGTATTCTGGGGCAGGGGTTACTGTAAGGTTGGTGGTAACTACACTGTCACATCCATTTGCTGCGGTTAATGATGTAGTATAAGTACCAGCGTCATAATAGTAGTTGTTACCAATTACGTAAGGATATCCTTCGCATGTTGTTACATTTTGAGTAGAAGTGATGGCCGCTGGCTCCGTTAAAGTGAAGGAAGCTGTTGAATCCATACATCCTCTAGCATCAGTTACAATACATTTGTGTGATCCTGCAGATAAAGTACTTACGGTATTGATAGCAGTAGTTGGTCCGTTTGTCCAATTGTAGCTATACGGTGCTTGTCCACCTGTTACTATAGCTTCTCCAAATCCATCGTTTCCATTATTACAAACTAAATCAAAGGTGTTTCCTAGAGAAACCGCTAAAGAAGATGATCCGGCAAGTGCTAAAATGTAAATTCTTCCATTGGTAGTACTTTGATTCGTAAACACTATTTTAGAAACATTTTTACTTTCGTTAACACACGAAATAGGAATGTCAACATTGTAAATTCTTGGGTTGTTAAATACATTTCCAATAATATCAGAGGTTCTACTTACCCTGTCAATATTGGTCATAATGTAATTAGATCCGTTGAACCAGTCATTAACAGCATATCCCGTTGTAGATTCTGTTGTTCCATCAGAGAATATTACTTGAGCATCCATTATCCCAGCTCCTTCTGTAGAAAGGCAAAGCACACTAATACTAGCGTAGTTAGATGGGGTAGTTAATTCTAAAGTATCTGTTTGTCCAGAAGTCTGAGAAGGGTTCGTTAAATAAAGTGCATTATTTCCTGTATAACTTTGCAGTTGGTAACTGTATCCTCCGTTTGCAACTGAAAGGTTATCCGGTAAACCTTTTGTAGAACCTGCTGCTGTTCCGTACGCTTGCGAGTAGAACACAAAGCTAGAACCGTCCATACTTAAACTTGTTGTGGTAAGAGCTGGGGAGGTTTCGGCTACTATATCTTCGTTATAACCGGTCGAGGCTATAGGCTGATATTGCGCGTAGGTCAACAAAGAGCCTGCTAGCAAAGCTAGGGTTAGCGTAATTTTTTTCATGATTATGGTTTATTTCGTGTCTAACGAATATATCCATAATAGTGTAGAAAAGCTAAAAAATGGTTCGGACAATTAAGGGACAACCTTTCCGGGATTCAGGATATTGTTGGGATCGAAGAGATTTTTAATATTTCGCATTAAATTTAATTGGACTTCATTAAACATAATGGGCATGTATTGTTTTTGAACCAATCCAATACCATGTTCTCCAGAAATTGTTCCTCCTAGGTTCTTCGTCAATTCAAAAATTTCGGTAATGGCTTTGGGTAAATCATTTGTCCATTGGTCTTCTGTTAAGTCACCCTTTAAGATGTTTACATGTAAATTTCCATCTCCGGCATGACCGTAACAAACCGATTCAAATCCATATTTACGACCAACCTCTTTTACACCTGCTAATAATTGAGGTAATTCATAGCGTGGAACTACGGTATCTTCTTCTTTATAGGTAGAATGAGATTTTACAGCTTCACCTACTTTTCTCCTTAAATTCCAAAGTGTGTTTTTTTGCGCTTCGTCTTCAGCAAAAAGTATTTCATCTGTATTGAAATGACTCAATACTTCCATGATCTGTTCACATTCTTTAAAGAGAACTTCTTTATCAAATCCGTCTACTTCAATAAGTAAATGAGCTTCGTGATTTTCTTTCACTTCCACCTTTTGATCACCGGTGAACTTTTTGGCTAAGTTCAATGCATCCTTTTCCATGAATTCCAAACCGCTGGGCGTAATGCCTTTTCTAAAGATAGCAGCCACAGCTTCACAAGCTTCTGTAGCTTTGTAAAAGGGAACGAGCATGAGCAAATTGTCGGTAGGATGGGGGATGAGTCGTAAAACTATTTTAGTAATTACTGCCAATGTCCCTTCACTTCCTACGATAAGTTGTGTTAGGTTGTATCCAGTGGAATTTTTCAAAGTGTTTGCACCTGTCCATATAATTTCACCATTGGGTAATACTACTTCTAAGTTTAATACGTAAGCATTGGTAACACCATATTTAACTGCCTTTGGTCCACCACTATTTTCTGCTACATTTCCACCAATAAAACAAGAGCCTTTACTGGCTGGGTCTGGTGGATAGAAAAGACCTTTTTCTTTTACAGCATTTTGAAGTTCTTCGGTAATTACACCAGGTTCTGTAGTTACTTGATGATTCTTTTCGTCGATTTCAAGAATACGATTAAAGTATTCCATACTTAAAGCAATAGAACCTTCTTTGGGAATTGCCCCACCACTTAGACCTGTTCGGGCCCCTTGAGGAGTGATAGCTATTTTATGGGTGTTGCAGTAATGCATGATTGCTGCAACTTCTTGTGTTGTTTTTGGTTTTAATACGGCGAGCGGAAGAATAGATATATCCTCCGTTTCATCCTTACTGTATTTGAATAGGTTTTCTTGATCTACAAAACATCTATCGTGTAACAGATTTTTGAAAAAATCAAGGTGCTTATTGAATTCCATCAAACTTTCTTTCTACGTAATCAATTAAACTATGTATCACCTTGATGTGGATTTCTTGTGCTCTGTCGGCATATTTAGAATGAGGAGCCCTGATTTCTACATCGCATAGATCCGCCATTTTACCACCATCTTTTCCGGTTAGGCCTATGACGCGAATTCCTTTTTCTTTGGCGACTTTAATAGCGTTAATTACATTATTAGAATTACCACTAGTAGAAATAGCGAGTAATACATCACCTTTTCTTCCTACACCTTCCAGATAACGAGAGAAAACATGATCATAACCGTAATCATTAGAAACGCAAGACATATGTGAAGCGTCGGAAATAGAGATGGCGCCCACAGCTTTTCGGTTGTCTCTGTACCTTCCCGTTAGTTCTTCGGCAAAATGCATGGCATCACACATAGAACCACCGTTACCGCACGACATTACCTTTCCATCCTGCTGAAAACTATTTACAAGCAGTTCTCCTGCAGCCTCTATTGCAGCAATGTTTTCTGGATTAGTATAAAAAGTAGATAGTATCTGTGCAGCTTCTTCGAAATGCGCTTTTATCTCATTCATATGTCTCGATTGAATTCCAAAAATAATTAAATTTAGAAGTAGACCCTATTGAAAATGTAACAAGATTATTATATTTGATGCTCCTAGTTTTAAAAATCTTGGACTAATACTATAAAATATGAAGAAAACATTATTGGCGGCCTTGACACTCCTATTAAGCTTAACTGTTGTAGCACAAGAACCTACATGTTTTGAGCGCTATGAGAAGGCGTTTGAGGAAAGAGGGTCTTATACAGTTTCTGATGATATGCACAGAAATGTAGTTATTTCATTTTTCGAGAATGGTGAAGTATACTGTATTCAAGGTAAAGCTAGAGTTGAAAATGGTGTGATAACAAGTATTTTCTTCTTTTACGATGATAACACTTCTGAAATGTTAGATCGTAAGTTTTTCAATGATCAAAGACAGCCACCAAAAATTACAAATGGAATTTCTGAAATGATTACGACAGAAGACGGAGAGAAATTCAAGGTCATCTTTATAGATCAATTGAAACCAAAGAAAAAGAAATACAAAGAGGCCGAAGTGCCAAACGATTTATAAATGAAAAAGTCCCGATGAGCATCGGGACTTTTTTTGCTTTATACTTAAACTTCCTTGTAAAGTTCGATTTCCTCTTTTTGAATTTTATAGGTTCTAAAGCCGTGTTTTCTGTAGAATGGCTTTGCTTGTGGTGCGTCTAAATTACAGGTATGGAGCCAAACTCTCTTGGGCTCTTCTTGCGCTATTAAATGGAGTAGGGATTGAAACGCTAAATCAGACCATCCTTTTCCTAAATACTCTTCCTTCAAACCAAAATAGATAATCTGGCAAGTGCCTTCTATGATTTGAAATTCACAAAGTCCGATGACCTCCTCCTTTAAGTGTATATTAAATATTTGTTTTATACCTTTTTCTAGATCCTCTTGAAGCGCTTTTTCACCAGCGATAATTCTACCCACCCAGTTCCATTTTTGACCTACGGCTAACCACGTGTTAAAATAGGCTTCAGCCTCATGTGTTTGAACCTTATTAAGTTTAATATCAGTAGGGTTAGAAGCTTCGATTTCAGGTACCACTTCTAGCATCATGTAATGGACCAAAAGCTCTTGTTTTGTTGTTTTTTGAAAGTGTTTGTTAAATGTGTTCATTTGATAATCAGCTATAGTACGAGCGGCAAAGTTAGGAATGTTAATAACACTTTGTCATATAGTTGATATTAATGATATGAAATGATATATTTGCGAGCTATTAAATTTTCAAACTATAAGATTACGATATGCGTAACAAAGGATTTTTTTGGTTTTTCACAATTGTATTGGCAGTTGTGTGTTTATACCAGTTAACGTTTACGTTCGTTTCGAACGGTGTTGAAAACGACGCAGAGGCTGAAGCTAAAGCCCAAGTTGAAGAAATGTTTGCCAACCTACCAGCCGGAGACTCAATTTTAGCGCTTCCAAACGGTACTACG
>NZ_JAWWCF010000029.1:0-20690 GCF_033720595.1 Lishizhenia sp.
AGCAGCGCCCCGAAGGCCAGCCAGGCATGATGCTACACAAAATTCATCATTCAATTCAGGTGCATAACTTGCATCCCCGGCAACAATGACAAATGAACTCTCAAGGGAAACACATTTAGCAGAGGATCCATTTCGTATAGCCTGTGCAGTAATGGTATCACATGCACTCAGAGTTAATCCAGGAACTGTCCAATTCCCCCCAGAAGTTGTGGTTGTATACCCCGCTTGCTCTCCATTGATAAACAATAAAATTTCTACATCGGTAGCTATATTATCGGGAGCAGGCATGGTTCCTGAAATACTTGTTGTAGACTCATCAGGAGATAAGGTAGTAATCGTAGGTGTTTCAGTTGTATTGTTCAAACCTACACAAATCCACACGGGCTCAGATTCACACTGACCAGAAACAGTTTGTGTCACTCGATAGTTCCCATCATTTAAACAAGGACCTCCTCCAGAAGTACAACTCGTGGTTTGTCCTGCCGCACTCCCTCCTAAACATCTCCATAAAAAATCACCAAAACCATCAACAGTAATCGTATTAAAAGGCGATCCACTTGTAAACAAGTTACCACTTTGAGGATTCGTTTCTGTAATACTAAACCCTTCATATACTTTAATCTGCGCACCAGGAATACCGACCCCCTGTAAAGCCTTACTCGCGTTACATTCGGTAACACTCACTATAGGATCAGTACAAACTGCACCTACAACCTCTAAATTACAATCTGTATAAGATATACTTTTATCTACTGCTGTAGCCACTGCAACTATCGAATCATTCGCAGCAAGAGAAGGTGAAATTCCTGTCAACTCCCAAACTCCTCCAATACTGTTCGCAGTACCGATAAGACCACCATTTTTATATACCGCCACTGAAGTCCCGTCTGCTTCGTTGATTTGACCCGATACACTTGTTGCTCCTAAAGCAATTGGAGAATCTAAAGTTGGACAAGCTGTTCTATCTTTACAGTTCCCTGCATTAATATCATCCAAAGAACAAGGACCTTGATTTTCTACTATGGTTTCATAACACTGTGCCAAAGTCCCACAACTTCCATCCGTACCTCCTAAATCTGAAGCTGAGGATGTATTACAAACAGTTGATTTGTTAGCCGCCATATTATCTACTATGGCTAATCTCATATTGGAGGTTGAAGTAACACCAAACTGCGCAGTGATATCATCAAAATCAACGTAAAAATCTAGAAAATAATTGTAGGGATTACATATATTCGAATGAGCAATAGATTTCTGATAATGGGTTGTTCCTAGATATGAGATAACAGGAGTACAATTCGGAGTACCATCTACGTCATAGACATAAACTCCAAATTTTGTAGCCAATACTATTTCAATCTCAAACCCTGGGTTGCTAGAACTATAATCTGGATCTGCATCCGCTCCTGAATTTCCAAAAAGTCCATCTGTATCTATTAAAATGCTGTAACTTTTTGCATTGGTACTTGCACTTCCCATCCTCAACCTAAACAACCAATTGTTGTTGGCATCTACATATTGAAGCGCCGGATCTTCATTTCCAGAATCCACGAAATCCGTAAAACCACAATTGGCTCCATTTCGAATATCACTCGTTGGTTCCATACCTGGAAACACAAAAGGTACATAAGGAATTTCTGATTCTGCATTGTCATTATTAACAAAACCTGTTGTGGACGCAGATACATAACCATCCCCGTTCGGATCTAAAATTGCCGCACCACCTCCGGTAGCCGGTTCAAAAATCATCCCCTTAGTTTGGGCAAAAGAAAAGTTGGTAAATTGTAGTAGGAATAGAACAAAAATAGCTCTAAGGTATTTTAACATAGCAGTGAAAATTTTCGGCTCAAATGTACTTTACTTGACATATGAATACTTAAAAATGTTACCAACTACCCATTTTATTAGTTTAACAACTCCAGTTTTTTGACAAACATTACAAAACAACCCAAAACTATGTTATTCGTAACATCTCACAAACCGTAAAACACCACATCACAGCCAAGGTAAAACCCTTATACCCACTAGGGGTTAACTCCTAAAAAAAACAAAACCTCCCTTCTAAATTATACCTTTCTAACCTCATCTCCCTTCTAAAAATTCGACCTGTCATCTCACCAAAATTACATTTTCAAAACAAGGATGAGAGCACCTCCAAAGATTTCAGTACTTTTGCAAAAAATTAGGAGAACATGTCAGGTTTTAGTGAGAAGGATAAACAAAAATTAGAGCAGTTAGAAATTGCCGTAAAAGGTGCGAGAGATTCTTTTTTGGGATACCCGGTTTCTAAAGATTTCGACTACTCTGAAATCCTTAACTTTTTACAATACCCTATCAACAACCTGGGAGATCCCTTTGAGGATTGTACCTACAAAGTACAAACCCACGAATTAGAACGTGAGGTAGTGGCTTTCTTTGCAAAACTATTTAGAGCGAACCCAAAAGATTATTGGGGATACGTAACCAATGGAGGTTCAGAAAGTAATTTGTACGGACTTTATTTAGCACGCGAAATGTATCCGAAAGGAATGGTGTACTATTCGGAGTCTACCCACTACTCGGTAAAGAAAAACTTACACCTTTTAAATATCCCAAGCATCGTAATCCGTTCAACGCAAAATGGAGAAATGGATTACGAAGATTTCGAAAATACGGTAAGAATGAACCGCCATAAACCGGTTATCGTACTTTCAACTTTTGGTACAACCATGAAAGAAGCCAAAGATGACGTGGGTAGAATTAAATCTATCTTAAAGAACTTGGCCATTCACGATCATTACATTCACGTTGATGGCGCACTTTCTGGAAGTTACGGTGCCTTTATGGATCCTAAACCTGCTTTCGATTTTAAAGATGGTATAGATAGTATTTCTATTTCCGGACATAAATTTATTGGTTCACCTATGCCTTGTGGGGTAATCGTTGCCAAGAAATCAATCCGCGATAGAATCTCAAATGGTATTGCTTACATCGGTTCTTTAGATACAACAATTACGGGATCTCGAAATGGTCATGGTCCACTTTTCTTGTGGTACGCTATTAAAAAAATGGGGGTAGACGGACTCAAAGCGCGTTACGAAAAGAGTTTAGAAACAGCACGTTACTGTGAACAGCGTCTACAAGAAATAGGTGTAAATGCTTGGAGAAACCCTAACAGTATTACTGTGGTGATGCCCAAAACACCCGCTTCCGTTAAAAACAAATGGCAATTGGCTACAGAAGGAGACATATCTCACATCATTTGTATGCCTAATGTTAGTAAGGAACAAATTGACGCGTTCATTGAAGACTTAACGATGGCAGACCAAAATGAAGAAGAAGAATACGCTTTTGATTTTTAGTTCTTAGACCGTTAGACGTATAGATATTTAGAAAAGGGTGAGCATTACGTTCATCCTTTTTTTTGACGAACAAATCTTTCCTTGGCAAACGGCCGGGTCATCCGCTATAGTCTTCAAAATATTTTGCAGTTCTCACATTGCTTTTTAGCATAGCTTCTAAAGTCGCTATACCTTAAAGCGTGTTCACGTCAAACTCTTTCAAAGCCTGCCACTTCTCCCCCTGTTTGAATATACTCCTTACCCTACTACTATGCAGAAACCTCCTTGTTTAAAATGCAATATCCCTCCAACAAAATCCGTTATCTACTTTCAAACGTAAATCTTGTAACCAAAGCATTTAAACGCGTTTTACCGTAAAATCTAAACCATGAAAAAACTAGGCATCATACTTCTCTTTATCGCACTCGGTTTAATCATTACACAATGTGCAAGTTCAAAAAAATGCGATGGCCGTAAAGGGCAAGCTACACCTATGGGAAAAATATAGGTTAGATTTCTAGACAAGAACTTACACTCTTTTCTTCGATTTCAACGCCACGAAATCCTTCAAATAAAAAGGTTCAAAGTAAGCTACATCTTCAAATTGCTCGGCTTGGAATTTTTCAAAAGCTTTTTGTACATGCCCCTTCGCTGAAGATTTAATACGCACATCAAATTCCAAATTTCTATCCTTCCAGATTTCTTGCAATTTTTCAGCACCGTCTCCACAAATCAATAAATTCTCAAAATCACTATAGGTATCTTCCGCTATCACATCTGCAGAAATGGCTTTTAACTCTTTCATTTCTATATCGTAAATCCCAGCAAAAACTTCCATTCTACGTGCATCAATTAAGGCACATATGTTTTTTGTGGGATGAAGCTCATGCCCCTGAGCAGCAATTGCTTCTAGTGCATTTACAGCGATTAATGGAATACCCAATGCATAACACAATCCTTTGGCGGTAGAAACACCTATTCTTAAACCGGTGTAAGAACCCGGACCGCTCGTTACCGAAACAGCTGCTAAATCTTTGGGAGTTAGCTTCGCATTACTTAAAATTTGCTCCACAAAAACCGTCAAATTTTCTGCGTGTGTGTACCCGTCCTCTTCCGTCTCTATCACCTCTATAAGCTTGCCATTGTTAGACAATGCTACAGAGCAAACTTTGGTTGCTGTCTCTAAATGAAGAATGTATGCCATAGCACAAAAATAAATTTTCTTCACCGAAAATTACACGAAATTCTTTTCTATCCTGAACATTTATTATTTTAGCGCTTCTATTTAAAAATTAATAACAGGAAATGCCATATTTGTTTACATCAGAATCAGTTTCTGAAGGGCACCCAGACAAAGTTGCCGATCAAATTTCAGACGCACTTATAGATCATTTTTTAGCATTTGATCCTAATTCAAAAGTGGCTTGTGAAACGCTAGTAACAACTGGTCTAGTAACATTGGCTGGAGAAGTGAAATCTGACAGTTACTTAGATGTGCAGCAAATTGCACGTGACGTAATTGCTAAAATAGGATATACAAAAAGTGAATACCAATTCGACGCAAAATCTTGTGCTGTAATTTCGGCGATTCACGAACAATCTGAAGACATTAACCGTGGAGTTGACAGAGATAACCCAGAAGAACAGGGTGCTGGAGACCAAGGTATGATGTTCGGATACGCAACAGACGAAACTGAAAACTACATGCCGTTAGCATTAGATCTATCTCACAAGGTATTGATCGAGTTAGCTGCATTGAGAAGAGAAATGAAAGACATGACGTACTTACGTCCTGATGCAAAAGCACAGGTAACGATTGAGTACAGTGATGATAACGTTCCACAAAGAATTGAAGCTATCGTTGTTTCTACACAACACGATGACTTTGATGCAGACGAAGAAAAAATGTTAGCACAGATTAAATCTGACATCGTTAACATTTTAATTCCACGCGTTAAAGCACAATTGAAGCCGGAAATTCAAAAGTTATTCAACGACGATATTAAATACCACATTAACCCAACAGGTAAATTCGTAATCGGTGGACCACACGGAGATACTGGATTAACAGGTAGAAAAATTATCGTGGATACTTACGGAGGTAAAGGAGCTCACGGTGGTGGTGCTTTCTCTGGAAAAGACCCAAGTAAAGTAGATAGATCTGCGGCTTACGCTACACGTCATATCGCTAAAAACTTAGTAGCTGCAGGATTATGTTCTGAGGTATTGGTACAAGTTTCTTACGCAATTGGAGTAGTAGAGCCTATGGGAGTTTACGTGAATACTTACGGAACTTCTAAAGTAGACATGAACGATGGAGAGATTGCTCAGAAAGTTTCTGAGATTTTCGACCTACGTCCAGCTGCGATAGAAAAAAGATTAAAATTAAGAGAGCCAATTTACAGCGAAACTGCTGCATACGGTCACATGGGAAGAAAATCAGAAATTAAAACAGTTACTTTCAACTCTGGAAGCAGAACTGTGACTAAAGAAGTTGAGACTTTCACATGGGAGAAATTGGACTTCGTAGATAAGATTAAAGAAGTTTTCGGATGTTAACTTGTTAATAATATCGAAAATGAAAAGGTCTCCACATGGAGGCCTTTTTTTATGCTTGAATTTTATAAACACATGTGAATATCGAGCATTGACTTCTCAAACAAAAAAAGGATGAACTTAACGCCCATCCTTCTACTTTTATTTTCTAGAAATTTAATCTACTACCTTAAACAATAGCCCAATACTTCATCCATAAATTCTTTCGGAGCTTCGGCATGTATCCAGTGTCCGGCATTCTCTATGGTTCTAATTTCACTATCCGGAAAAGCTTCGTGTATGCTATCATAATCCTCTTCTAAAATGTAGCCCGATAAACCTCCGCGCATAAACAAAGTAGGTACGAAACATTCTCCTTTCGGAAGTGGCACCAAAATCTCTGACATTTTAGCTTCTAATACAGGAATATTAATACGCCATCCTAACTGTCCTTTTTCCTTCCAATACAAATTCTTCAACAAGAACATACGCGTCGCTTCATTTTCGACGTATTTGGCCATTTCTTTGGCTGCTGCCCCTCTTGTTTTAATCACATCCAAATCTAAGGCGTTTAACCCTTCTAAAATTGGTCCGTGATGTGAAGGGTAACTCTTAATTCCCATATCCACGACAATCAATT
Organism: Lishizhenia sp.; assembly: GCF_033720595.1. GTDB lineage: Bacteria > Bacteroidota > Bacteroidia > Flavobacteriales_D > Crocinitomicaceae > Lishizhenia. Next base: position 6,496 of record NZ_JAWWCF010000029.1, read on the forward strand.
TCTCGATGAGTTCTGGATATTTTTGAGCAAAAAACATCGCTGTTTTCCCACCCATACTATGTCCTAAAATATAGGCATCTTCTATTCCTTCGTCGTCGATCAGTTCTTTTAAATCCTCTGCTAAAAGGTCGTAATTAAACGCATCACTCCAATCCGAATGTCCGTGATTACGTTGATCTACTAAATAAACTTCAAAATATTCTGACAGGCGCTTGGCGTGAGTTTGCCAATTATCCGACGAACCAAAGAGTCCGTGCAAAATAATAAAGGGCGCACCCTCTCCCATTTTCCTGTAATGCAATTTCATATCTATGTGCTTTTTTATATGCTTAATCTAACAAACGTTTGTACATGTGTACCGTATTCTCTAATCCATAGTAAAGTGCGTCTGATATCAGGGCATGTCCAATAGAAACCTCGTCTAACTGCACCAAACTCTGCTTAAAGAATTGTAAATTTTCTAAACTCAAATCATGTCCGGCATTAATTCCCAAACCTAAATCATGAGCTCTTTGGGCCGCCTTTACGTAGGGAGCAACGGCTTCGATTTTATTCTCTGCATACTCCTCTGCATACGGTCCTGTGTACAATTCTATTCTATCAACACCCGTAGTTGCAGCATGTTCGATAAGTTCAACATTTGTCTCAATAAAAATAGATGTTCTAATTCCCCACGACTTCAACTTGGCAATAACTTCCTTTAAAAAATCTTGTTGCTTAATCGTATCCCATCCTGCGTTAGAGGTTAATACGTGTGGAGGATCGGGTACTAAAGTAGCTTGCTCTGGCAGCGTTTCTTTACACAACTGCATAAACCTTTCATCGGGGTAACCTTCTATATTATATTCGGTAGTTACTACCTTTTTTAAATCGTAAACATCTTGGGTTGTAATATGCCTTTCATCGGGTCTTGGATGAATGGTAATTCCATCTGCTCCAAAGGACTCACAATCTTTTGCAACCTGCACAACATTCGGAACATCTCCTCCTCGAGCATTACGTAAAGTTGCTATTTTATTGACATTTACACTTAATTTCGTCGCCATAGGTACTAATTTTGTGTTTCCAAAGTTATATACATTGAACCAAATTAACTACATTGGCACAAGACAATGATTGCATTAGAATTAATAACAGAAGAAATTCCTCCATTAAAACACTCTGATTCAGGAGAAACAGCCTTAAGATGGATGGAAGAATTCAAAGTTGAGCACTTGCCAGTTTTGAAAGGGAATAACTTTGTGGGTTTAGTTTCTGAAGAGATCATCCTCGACAGAAATGATATCGAAAAGAGTTTGGATGAATTATTTGATCATTTACCTCGCCCTTACGTAAAGCAGCACACGCATATTTACGAGATTCTGGCAAAAATTTCCGATGAAAAAATAACCACTGTTCCTGTGTTAGACGACCATGAAAATTACTTAGGAGTAATTGACATAAAACGTTTAATGCAACACATCGCCGATACAGGTAGCATGAAGGAAGTAGGAGGCATCATCGTAATAGAAGTCGCTCAGCATGATTATTCTTTGGCACACATTGCACAAGTCGTTGAATCTGATAACGCTAGAATTTTAAGTGCTTATGTTTCCACTTTACCAAATTCTACAAAACTTGAAGTAACGCTTAAAATTAACCAAACAGAATTGGGTAGAATTATCCGTTCGTTAGAGCGTTATGACTACATCGTGAAAGCTTCTTACCAAAAGAACACGTATCACGAGGATTTAAAAAACAGGTACGACGAATTGATCAATTACCTCAACATATAAGTATGAAAGTTGCCGTTTATTGCCGTAAGTTAATCAAACAACACATCCCTCAATACGCCAAGTTTTTCAATATTTTAAATGATTTTGGATGGACACCCGTTGTTCATTCTGACTTCAAACAACAATTGATTAAAAAGGTGGGAATGGGTCATCATTTTGACGAATTCAATTCTCATTTTGATTTAGCTACGGGTATAGACTTAGCGGTTTCTATCGGAGGTGATGGTACATTCTTAAGAACGGTAAGTTATGTGCGCGCAAGCGGTGCTCCTATTTTAGGTATTAACACCGGTAGATTAGGATTCTTAGCCAACGTAAACGAAGAAAGTTTAGACGAGGCCATGCAAAAGGTGAAAGATAAAAAATATGTTCACCAGAGCAGATCTTTGTTGCGCGTAGAAACAGCAAACAATATTTTTGGTGAGGACAATTTAGCCATGAATGAATTGACCTTGCACAAAAAGGATACTTCATCCATGATTACCGTCCACGCAAGTTTGGAAGGGAAATACTTAAATTCATACTGGGCAGATGGTTTAATTGTAGGTACGCCTACAGGTTCTACAGCCTACTCTTTGAGTTGTGGTGGACCGATTATTACTCCAGGTTGTCAGGTACACATTCTTACCCCTATTGCACCGCACAATTTAAACGTTAGGCCTGTTGTGGTTCCCGATCACATGCCCATTAAACTTCAAGTTGAAGGTAGAGATAGGTCTTACTTAATGTCATTAGACTCTATTTCTAAACCCATTAAAAATGGAACTGAAGTTACGGTGAAGAAAGCAGAGTTCATGATTAACGTAGTGAAGTTTGAAGAGAATAACTTCTTAGATACCATTCGTGCGAAGATGATGTGGGGAATGGACAAAAGAAATTAGTTTAGATAGCTAGACCACTAGAGGTCTAGAATTCTAGAAGTTTTGAAAAGGATGAACATTGAGTTTGTCTTTTTTTTTGCTTTTAATTATCTAATATCATACTACTATTTTGTCTCTTTTCAGAGTTGAATAATAAAACGATTTGTAGTACGTTTGTGCTTTAGAATTATGAATCAAGTAGCTCGCATTTTCACATTGCTTTTACTTTTAGTGGTTTTCCCATTAAAACACTATGCCCAGCACGATCATTTTTGGTCGAAATCTGAGTTAGGTTTTACCGTAGGTGGGAGTTACTACATCGGCGATTTGAACAGATTTGGACATTTCAACAACACCAATCTTTCAGGAGCTATCATCTTTCGTCACAATTATAATTCTAGAGTTGCACTACGTGTTTCTCTGATGTATGGAAAAGTTGAGGCTTACGATTCATTGGCCAATAACGACTACCAACTCAACAGAAATTTAAGTTTCGAAAGCACCATTTTTGAAGGAGCTCTTGGGTTTGAATTCAATTACTTCAACTACAAAATTGGAAACAAAAAATACTATGCCACTCCTTTCATGTTTGCCCAACTAGGTATGGCACGCATTAACCCTAAAGCTGAATTAAATGGCGAACTCCATGAATTACAACCTTTAGGTACAGAAGGTCAGGGTACAGAACTTAGTGGTAACGATTACTACAATCGCATGCAGCTTATCGTTCCTATGGGCTTTGGATTTAAAATTAACTTGGGTAAGAAAGCGGCCGTTACATTAGAATATGGGATTCGCAAAACCTTTACCGACTACCTTGATGATGTAGGAGATATTTATGTAGACAACATTGCATTGGGTGCTCGAAACGGAGACTTGGCTGCAGCATTTGCAGACAGAAGTACAACATTAAATCCTACGGGAAGTAAAAGAGGGAACCCAAACACAAAAGACTGGTACAGTAATTTCGGTATAGGTCTTACCTTTAAACTTGGTAGTCCGAGAACCTGTTCATTTAGAACCGAGCAAAGAAACCGCCACATCATTTGGTGGAAGAATTTGTAAAATTCAGTTTAGAAAGCGAGAAATTTCAGTTTCGGCTCCTCGACTCCGCTCGGAAACCTAATATCTATACTTAAATAAATGTATCGAATTGTGTCGTACTGAGAGATAACCGCATATTCAAATCATTACAAACAAACCACAACAGGTTCTCGAGCGGAGCCGAGAGACAAATCCTTCAAATCTTCAAATTGTTGAATCTTTGAATTGTTGAATCTTTGAATAAAAAATGTAACCCAAATTCCCCTCCTTCTAAATAATTCATCATTCTTAATTCTCCATTATGAATTAAATTTATCTTTGCCACCAGTATATGTTATCGGTAAAAGAAATAAAAGCTCCTATTGCAAGCGAATTAGATGAATTTGAAATTCGTTTCAAGCAAACGATGCAATCAAAGGTTCCGCTTTTAGATAAAATCACTACTTACATTATAAAACGTAAAGGGAAGCAAATGCGTCCTATGTTTTTGTTCCTTACTGCTAAAATGCTGGGGAAGATAAGTGATGACACCTATAACTCTGCTTCACTCATAGAACTTTTACATACAGCAACCTTAGTACATGATGACGTTGTTGATGATGCCAATGAAAGACGTGGTTTCTTCTCAGTAAACGCTTTGTGGAAAAACAAAATCGCCGTTTTAGTAGGTGATTACATGCTCTCAAGAGTTTTACTTCTTTCTATAGAAAACAAGAAATTCAGATCTCTTGAGATCGTAGCGCGTGCGGTTCGAGAAATGAGTGAGGGTGAATTACTACAAATAGAAAAAGCAAGTAAACTCGATATTACTGAGGAAGTTTACTTTGAAGTAATACGTCAGAAAACAGCAAGTTTAATTTCTTCTTGTTGTGAAGCTGGTGCTGTTTCCGTTCAACGTGAAGATCAGGCAGAAAACATGCGTAAGTTTGGAGAATTGATAGGTTTAGCTTTCCAAATTAAAGATGATATTTTCGATTATGGTACTCCGGGTAAAATTGGAAAACCTACGGGTATAGATATTAGAGAACGCAAGATGACACTGCCGCTAATTTATGTGGTGAATACAGCTCCAAAAGAAGTGCGTAATGAATTGCTTAATATCGTACGTAGACACAATGAAAAACCTAAAAAAGTACAACGTGCTGTACAATTGGTGGTAGAACATGGTGGTATTGACTACGCTTACCAACGCATGTTAAAATTAAAAGATGAAGCATTGGAGTATTTGAAGGATATTCCCTCCTCACCTGCCAAGGACTCAATACTTGGTTTAGTAGAGTACACTATCACCCGTGAAAAGTAGTATTCATATCCAACTCTTCTTCTTTTTTCTTAAGTTTGATTTTTAATAATTGCATTGAAAATAGTACACATGAAGCATCTTAAATATTTTACTGCAGTCATCCTTGCAACCACACTTATGGCGTGTGGAGATTCTACAGAAAAAGTAGCGGAAAACAAAGCTGAAAAAACAATTGATTTGGCGAATCTTCCATTGAAGGACACCACGGATAATAATATTTATCAAGAATGGTACGAAGGTCACCAACAGATTAAAATAAAAGGTGGCTTAGATAAAGACGGAAAACGTCACGGTGTTTGGAAGTTTTTTGATGTAAACGGAAAAGATAGAAGCATCACTACTTACCGTCATGGAAAACGTCATGGTCATACCATCGTTTACTACCCTAACGGTATGTTAAACTACAAAGGTGAATACGATAACGACAGCACGGTAGGTGAATGGAAGTTTTACTTTCAAGACGGATCTATTCACAAAATTGTTAATTACGACGAAGAAAAATAATTATGGCAAGAATCCCCCAACATATCATAGATGAAATCATGGAAACTTCTCGCATTGAGGAGGTGATTGGGGAATTTGTGAATTTGAAAAGAGCAGGTTCTTCACTAAAAGGTTTAAGTCCTTTCACAGATGAAAAAACACCCTCTTTCATTGTTTCACCAGCCAAACAAATATTCAAATGTTTCTCTACCGGTAAAGGGGGTACGGTGGTTACCTTCTTAATGGAAAAGGAGCATTTCTCTTATCCAGAGGCCCTGCGTTGGTTAGCGGATAAATACCATATTGAGTTACCCGAAGAAAAACCCTTAACACCGGAAGAACAAGAACAACTTACCGAACGTGAGAGTTTGCACATCGTGAATGATTTTGCCAAAGATTTCTTTGTGGAACACATGCACGAAAGTGACGAAGGTAAAGCAATAGCCCTCTCCTACTTTAGGGAAAGAGGTTTGCGAGACGATATTATTAAAAAATTCCAATTGGGGTTTTGTCCGCAAAACAGTAAATCTCTTACAGATGTTGCCCTTGAAAAAGGATATCAACTCAAATACCTCAAGCAGGTTGGTTTAACAAAAGAGAAAGATGGAAGAACCTTCGATTTCTTTAGAGGAAGAGTAATGTTCCCTATCCACAGTGTTTCTGGTAAAACTTTAGGTTTCGGTGGTAGAACACTGAAGAGTGATAAAAAAATTGCCAAGTACTTTAACTCCCCAGAAAGTATCATCTACAACAAAAGTGAAGTGTTGTATGGATTGTACTTTGCCAAGGGAGATATGATAAAGTACGACAACTGTTACCTGGTAGAAGGGTATACAGATGTTATCAGTTTACATCAATCGGGAATAGAAAATGTTGTAGCCTCTTCAGGTACGAGTTTAACAACGGGTCAAATTCGTTTAATTAAGCGCTACACCAACAACATTACGATTTTATACGATGGTGATGCTGCTGGAATCAAAGCCAGTTTTAGAGGGATAGATCTTATTTTAGAGGAAGGACTCAACGTAAAGGTAGTTCTCTTCCCTGATGGAGACGACCCAGATTCCTATTCTAAAAAAGTAAGTTCAACAGAACTACAAGAATACATAGACCAACACAAACAAGATTTTGTTTCGTTTAAAACAGACTTGTTGTTGGGAGAAGGTGGAGATGATCCGCTAAAAAGAGCTACGTTGATTAAAGACATCGTTGCATCTATTGCACTCATCCCTGATTCTATTACACGTCAGGTGTACTTGCAAAATACAGCTACGCGTTTTGAAATGCCCGAGCAAACCTTGTTAATAGAACTTAACAAGCTTCGTGGTAAACATCAACAGCAAGCGGCAAAAGCTGCGCAACGTGCGCAACAACGCCCACCTCAGACACAGCAAAAGGCAACGCCTACTCAGCAACCTACCCCTCAAAAGGCGCAAATGCCAGAGGACATGCCACCGGATGATTTCTTTGATGCTCCTTTTCCTGACATGCCCGATGAGGCAATGATGTCCCAAGGTGGAGGGACTTCAGTAAGAACGCCGCAACCGCTGAAAGAGGAAAAGTATTACGCCAATGAATTAGACCTCATTCGTATCCTTTTAAAATACGGTACGCGTGCAATAGAGAGTGAACATAAAGACGAATTGGGTCAAACCGAAACCGTTGAAAGTTCAGTAATAGAACTTATTGTATACGAAGTAGAACGCGATGAATTGAACTTCACATCTCCTATTCTCTCTAAAATCTACAATGTTTTTAAAGAAGGAGTAAATGAAAACATACTTTACGGAGTAAAACACTTTTTAAGAAGTGATGACCAAGACATTGTTCGCGTAGTTTCTGAAATTGAATCAAGTCCTTTTGAACTAAGCAGGCACTGGATGGAAAAACATAACATAGACATCAACCAAGAAATACATAGACTGAATCAAGCTGTGTTAGGAGCACTCTATTCCTTCAAGATTTGTAAAATAAATGAAAGGATAGATGAAATAAGGGATATCTTTAAGAACGACTCCAACCTGGGTGATGAAAATATGATGGATTTATTGGCCGAACAAATGGCTTTGGAAAAAGTAAAAGGTAAATTTGCTACAAAACTGGGAAGAATAATTTTATGAGTTTGTTATCCATTTTCGATTGGTCATTCCCTCTCGGTGCGTATAGAGCGAACCTAGAGATGATTTTGTTATGGCTACTGATTTTTGGAGTCGGTTTTATCATTGATAAAATCATAAAGAAGTACGTTAAACGCTTTATCAAAAGGTCTAATTTAGGAATCGAAAACAAGAAGGTAACTATTCTTAGAATCCTCAGTCAAGTCCTTTTCCTTATCACATTCGTCGTTGCCTTTCAAGTCTTTAGAGTAGGTGATTTAAACGAAGGTAAGAACATCTCCCTGGGAGCTTTCATGGAGTATAATCTTATTGAAGTTAAGCAGATAAAAATCAGCATCGTTGACGTATTCTTAATTATCATCACACTGGTACTGGCGCGTTTGGCGGTGAACATCATTAAATTGCTCCTGTCGAGAAGGTTTAAAAACAACCCCGATTTCGATGAAGGAACCGAATATGTATATGTTCAATTAACCAAGTACATCATTTATATTTTTGCGGGAATCATTTCCCTGCAAATGATAGGCTTAAACCTCGATATATTGATTGGTGGGGGGGCCGCTTTATTGGTTGGTTTAGGACTTGGTTTGCAAGATGTTTTTAGAGACTTCTTCTCAGGTTTAATCTTATTGTTCGAAGGCACCATCAAAGTAGGTGATATTGTTGAGATACAAGACAATGCCAGCAGCAAGCCAATTATTGCAAGAGTGCTCAATATAAATGTAAGGACTTCGAAAATTCAAACGCGAGAAGGAACCACCCTAATTATTCCGAACTCAAAGCTTACGCAAGAAAACGTTGACAACTGGAGTTTAGGGAGCGAATTAACACGTTTCTCCATTCCAGTGGGTGTAGCTTATGGAAGCAATACAGAACAAGTAAGAGACCTCTTAAAACAAGCTGCTTTATCGCATCCTAAAGTAAAGAAAACGCATCCTGTATTTGTGCGCTTGTTGAACTTTGGAGATAATGCCCTTGAAATGGACTTGGTGTTCTGGGCCGATCAAAGCTGGGAGATAGAAAAGTTTAAATCTGACATCCGTTTTGAAATAGATAGACTATTCAGAGAATACAACATTACCATTCCTTTCCCACAACGTACATTGCATTATCCTGCTGCTGAAAGGAAGGAAGAAGAAATTAGTTTTGTTTCGCCAATTCAGGACAGACCCATAGATCCCAACGAACCGTTTAGAAAAGATAATCGATAAAAAAAGCCCCGAATGAACGGGGCTTTTTTATATCTATAGATTTATACGTTTATGCGTTTGCACAAGCCGTTTCCAACTTTGGTAAACTCGTTTGTTTAATTGCTCCGTAACCTCCGGCTACATCAATCAAATTCTCAGCTTCGTATCCATTTCTCAACAAAATAGAAATAGCAATTACACTTCGGTAACCACCCGCACAGTGAATGTGGTACGTAGCATCTTTATCCAATACATCCAATTGTTCGTTGATATAATCCAATGGATAGTGATCTGCCATTTCCAAGTGAGAAGATTCCCATTCTCCTGGCTTACGTACGTCCACTACATTTACTTGATCAATATTCTCAGCCAATTCCTCCGCAGAAATACTTTTTAACGTCTCAATAGTTAAACCTCCTTCACGAGCTGTTTCAACACCACCTTTCAAATATCCAATTGTATTGTCGTATCCTACTCTGGCTAAACGTAAAACTGTTTCTTCTTCTTTTCCTTCAGGTGCAATTAAAACAATAGGTTGATTGATATCTTCTATCAAAGCTCCAACCCACATTGCAAATGCTCCATTGATTCCAATAAATAAAGAATCTTTGATGAATCCTTTGATGAAATCAAACTGTGTTCTTACATCTAAAATTAAGGCTCCTTTTTCAACTTCCGTATTAAACTCTTCTAAAGTCAATGCTTTCGTACCTGTTGTTAACACCTCATCTATACTCGTATATCCTTCTTTGTTCATACGTGCATTTTTCGGGAAGTATTGTGGCGGAGGAAGAATACCTGTAGTTACTTCTTTGATAAATTCTTCTTTGGTCATATCAGCTCTCAACGCATAGTTCGTTGCTTTCTGCTCACCTAAAGTTCCAACTGTTTCTGAACTCATGTTCTTACCACAAGAAGATCCTGCTCCGTGTCCAGGGTATACTACTACATCATCTCCTAAAGGCATAATTCTATTGCGCAAAGAATCGAAAAGCATTCCTGCCAAATCTTCTTGCGTTAAATCTCCTTTAATAGCTAAGTCTGGTCTACCTACATCTCCCAAGAACAAAGTATCTCCAGAAAAGATAGCATGTTCTTTTCCATTTTCATCTATCAACAAGAAAGTTGAAGATTCTGGTGTATGTCCGGGTGTATGCAATACTTTAATTTTCACATCACCTATTTCAAAAATCTGATTGTCTTCTGCTACTAAAACGTCGTAGTTTGTTGTGGCTGTTGGACCGTAAACGATAGTCGCTCCCGTTTTCTTTGCCAAATCTATGTGACCCGATACAAAATCAGCGTGGAAATGCGTCTCAAAGATATACTTGATCTTTGCTCCGTTTTCCGTCGCCATATCTATATAAGGTTGTGTCTCTCTTAAAGGATCTATAATTGCTGCTTCTCCATTACTCTCGATGTAATATGCCGCTTCAGCCAAGCATTTCGTATAGATTTGTTCAATTTTCATGTGTTCCATTTTCTGTGGTTTACAAAATTTGCGTTTTTTCTTCACAATGGAAAGAAGATTTCGATAATTTTAGGGCAATATTGACAAAAAACAATTTATATGACATTCAGAATAATTGCAATAGCACTTATCTCATTATTAATTACTTCTTGTGTAAGTACAAAAATTCCCAACTTTAAGTTAGAAGATGGTATCTACGCCGAAATTGAAACCAATAGAGGTGTGATGCTTTTGAACTTAGAATATGAAAAAGCTCCCCTTACGGTGGCTAATTTTGTAGGTCTGGCTGAAGGAGATTTAACCGTTTTCGATACCATAGAATTTGATCAACCTTACTACGATGGTTTAATCTTTCACCGTGTGATTGACAACTTCATGATACAAACAGGTGATCCTAAAGCAAATGGTACAGGTGGTCCTGGTTACCGTTTTTACGATGAAACGGACAATGGTTTAACACACCACGACGCCGGAGTTTTGTCTATGGCCAATGCTGGACCAAACACCAACGGAAGTCAATTCTTTATTACCCACAGAAGTACAGCACACTTAAATGGTATCCATACTGTATTTGGACACATAGTGGTTGGACAAGATATCGTAGACCAAACCCAAAAGGGAGATACGATTGTAGAGATGAAAATTATTCGTGTAGGTAAAGAAGCACGTAAGTTTGATGCTACAAAAACCTTTAAGGTTGAATACGAAAAACGTAAATACTTGTTTGAGGAAGAGCAAAAAAGAAAGGCAGAGTTACAAAAACAAAATATGGCGCGTATTCAGAAATGTAAAAGCATGAACATCGATGAATACAAGGAATACTTCAAGACTCTCGTATTAGAAAAAGACAGCACTGCTGTGCAAACTGCTTCAGGTTTAATGTATGCTGTATTAGACGAAGGTACTGGAAAGAGTCCTGAAAGAGGTGACAGACTACAAGTACACTACATTGGTACCCACTTCTACGGAGATAAATTCGATTCATCTTACGATAGAAACCAACCCATTGCTGTGAACTACCTTGTTCAAAGAATGATTCCTGGTTTCGATGAAGCATTAGCGCTTTCTAAAGAGGGAAGTAAACTCGTAGTATACATTCCTTACTACTTGGCGTATGGAGCGCAAGGTAGACCAGGTATTGGTCCTTACGCAGATTTAATTTTCAGCGTGAGTTTGGTGGACATTCAATAAAATTGAAAATTGATTATTATCCTAGTCCCTCGACTCCGCTCGGGAACCTAGAGTAAAAAATTATAAAATATACTTAGGGCTTGCTTTTCGCAGGCCCTTTTTAATGTCAGTTCTTTAACAACCTACACTTCAATTTGTCAGGTATTTCACGAATGAAGTGTCATGCAAACAACCAAGCCAAGTCAATTCGGTTAACAACATTACACTTGCTAATTTGAAACGAAATTTAGAATGATTATTTGAAGGCATTGTTTGATATTTGCCCCCAATGAATGTAGCAGACAACATAAACATACTTCGTCATTTAACGATCAACAGGTTTTGGAACTTGATGAAATTGGGCCTTTCTTACCAACGTGCGAAACTCTTTAAAAAGTTCGATGCCACTGCACTTCCATTTGCAGCAAGCATAGAACCTACAACAGCCTGTAATTTAAGTTGTCCAGAATGCCCCAGTGGTCTCAAACAGTTTTCGCGTTCAACAGGAAAGTTGGGTGTAGAAGAAAACAAACAAATGCTTCGTAACATTGGTAAACAGTTGTTTTATGTAAACTACTATTTCCAAGGAGAACCTTTTTTAAACCCCAATTTCTTGCAGTTAATCAAAGATGCCAAACGTCAACGTATTTATACGGCTACATCTACTAACGCCCACTTTATTACCGAAGGCAATGCAAGAGATATCGTAAGTTCAGGTTTAGACAGACTCATTATTTCTATAGACGGACTTACGCAAGACACCTATGAGCAATACCGAAAAAACGGAAAACTCGATAAAGTAATCGCTGGAACCAAAGCTTTGGTGGAAGCAAAACGCAAACTCAATTCGAGTACTCCTCATTTAATTTTTCAATTTTTAGCCGTTAAACCCAATGAACACGAAATTCCTAAGGTTTTTGAATTGGCCAAGGAAATGGAAATTGATGAGGTAAGAATAAAAAGTGCTCAACTATACGACTACAAAAATGGCAATGTATTGATGCCCGACAATCCTAAATACAGTAGGTATGTAAAAGGAAAAAATGGTCAATACAAACCCAAATACAAATTAGCCAATAAATGTTGGCGTATGTGGAGTTCTACAGTTTTAACATGGGATGGGAAAGTAGTTCCTTGTTGTTTTGATAAAGACGCCAAGCATGTTTTAGGTTGTGCGACCTCTACTCCCTTCCGTCGTATTTGGCATTCTCCAGCCTATCAAAATTTCAGAAAAAGTGTTTTTACAGGAAGAAATCAAGTAGAGATTTGCAAGAATTGCTCAGAAGGCGCTAAGGTTTGGGTATAAGAAAGTAACTTTTGGTGCGTTAAATTGTTACATTTAATAAAAACTGCATCATGAGAAAACTGAACACCCTCCTCCTTCTAACCTGTATTTCCCTCTCTACTTTTGCCCAAGAAAAAGTGCTGGAAGTAAAAACCACCATTAGTGATGTTAAACTCTATTTAACGGCTGGTGAGATTACTCGAAATACACAACTGGATTTAGCCCAAGGGAGAAATAAGATTGTATTTAAAGGTATCTCTGCCTATGCAGATCCATCGAGTTTACAGTTTTCAGGAGATAAAGATTTCACCATTGTTTCGACCAATACCGAAATGGACTTTTTCACCGTTGAAAATTTAAACGAACGTTTGAATGAACTCAAAGATTCTTTACAATTATTTCAACGCGCCAACGATAAAATCAACAACAAACAACAAGGAATAAACGCAGAAATCGAAGTATTGAAGAAGAACAATTACTTTGGGAATTCTACAGAGCGTATCAGTATAGAAGATCTAGGCAAAACAGCTGACTTTTATAGAGAAAGATTGGAGAAAGCCAATAACGCACTCAGCGAACTCAACTACCAAAGAACAGAGAATCTGTTAGAAATCAACCGTATTCGAAGAGAATTAACAGATATCACATTTAAAGAAAACGAAAGATCTAACCAAGTAATTATTTTAATTGATGTTCCGCAAAAGACCCAATTAAATGCCACTTTGCGCTACATGGTATCAGATTGTGGCTGGGCTGCTACTTATGATTTAATTGCTCAGGATGTCAATCAACCTATAGACTTTTTTTACAAAGCTCAGGTATACAACAATACAGGAAACGATTGGAAAAATATAAACCTTATTTTAACCACCAACGATCCGAATCTAGATGCTTCTCTACCTGTCTTAAAAACTTGGCAGGTGAATCAAAGTTTGGTACAACGCCAAAACGTAGACAATAGATTTGGATACATGGCACCTACGAGCTCTACTCGATTTGAAAATAGAAGCAAAGCGAAAATGAACATTTCAAACATGAATCAACGTGCTTACGACACTTATGTATTGGGAAGAGCAGATGCCGCTAACCAAGGTGTTGTTGTGAACGGGAGCTATGGTTACGGCAACAATGCTGGTCCAGCGCAAGAAATGGTAACACAAACTACCAAACAAAATGTTCCTTTAAAATCAATCAACATCTCTCAAATTGCAGTTGATTTTCCTATCGCATATCCTTTCTCTGTGCCTTCAGACATGAAGCCGTATACAGTACTTATTAAAAAACACGAATTAAACGCTAATTTCTCGCACATGGCTGTGCCAAAAGTTGCCAAAGAAGCCTATTTACTCGCTAACATAGCAGGATGGCAAAAACTAGATCTAATACCGGGTAGTACACAAATATACTTTGGAGGTAACTACATCGGATCTTCTTACCTGAGCACAGAAAACACCTCAGACACGCTTAAGCTCTCCTTTGGAAGAGACGCGGAGGTTA
>NZ_JAWWCF010000030.1:0-20179 GCF_033720595.1 Lishizhenia sp.
GTTTCGAAGAGCATTTAAGTGATGAAAAATTATCTTACGGAATAGAATTTAGAAAAACGAAATCTCAAGAGATAAGTATAGCCAGTGTTGCACCTGGGAGTCCTGCATGGAAAAGCAATCAACTTCACGAAGGGGATATCCTTCTAAAATTAGAACATGAAGGCAAGGAAAATGAGAATTTTGAATGCACTTCTCTTAGCTCCCTGGCCGAAATGTTACAATCTTTTTCCGCTGAGAAAAAAACAAAATTCACGTTTAAGAAAACAAATGGAGAAACCATAGAAGTTGAACTCGAAAAGGGGGATATACAAGTCAGTGACAACATCATTTCTTCCTATATACTTGATGGTGAAGAAAAAATTGGATACATCTACCTTCCCTCCTTCTACACCAATGACGATTTTTATTTTTTACCCAACGGTTGTGCCAATGATTTAGCCAAAGAATTATTGCAGTTAAAACGCGAGGGTATTGAAGGATTAGTTCTCGATTTAAGAGACAATGGTGGAGGATCATTACTCGAAGCCATTCGATTAGTGGGTAGCTTTATCAATTTTGGAGGTGTCACCATTATTGACGAAAGAGCCGATGAAAGATATACTTTAAAAGATCCGAGCAGAGGTTATATTTTTGAAAAACCTTTGGTGATTATGATTAACCAATTCAGTGCCTCGGCTTCAGAATTGTTTGCTGCAGCAATGCAAGATCAAAACCGCGGGGTAGTTGTAGGATGCACGAGCTTCGGTAAATCAACCATGCAAAATATCCTCCCTCTTGAGAGAAGCGGTGAATATTTGGAAAATCATTTTGTGAAGGTTACTACAGGAGCATTTTACCGCATCGATGGAAACACACATCAAAACAAAGGCGTGGTGCCAGATGTTGTAATCCCCCACCCTTTCCAAAACATTCCTATTAGTGAAAAGCACAATTCGAATTCACTTTATTTTGATACCATTTCCAAAAAGACGTACTACTACCCCGGTACACCTATCGAGAGCTCATCCCTTCAGGCCCTGAGTAGCGAACGCATTGCAAGAGACAGCAATTTCATACAAGTCCAACACTATAATCAAAAAGTTCAACAACGCTTTAAAGGACTTACTATTTCTTGTAATTACGAGGATTTTGTGCACTACTATTACTCCGATGATACATGGGAAGGAGACACCGTAAAAGTTGTTTACACGGCAGACAGGCCCAATTATTTTAAAGACAATCTCTACACTGCTAAGGCAGATGAAATTATTGCCAATTCATTAGAAGGAATTAAAGATGATATCTTCATCAACGAAGCGTATCAAATACTTATAGATCTTATAAATCAAACACAAAACAAATGAAACATCTAAAAATGCTTTGTACACTTTCTTGTGCAATGCTCTTTGCTTTTACAAGCTACAGTCAATCTTCAGTTGAATACATGAACAGTATTCTTGAACCTATCGCTGAATTAAAAACAGAAACGTGGAAATACATGAAAGCCATTACCAAAGGTAAAGGTGCGCGTAAAGTTGAAAACAAACGTTTAGAGTTAATCACAGGATTAAAAAATGCGAAACGTCAAGTAGCTAAGATTTCTGATTTCGAGGGAGACGATGCTTTCCGTGCTGAAGCAGAAGAGTACTTAGGAATGAGTATTACTGTATTAGAAGAAGATTTCGGTAAAATCTTGGACATGGAAGACATTGCTGAGCAATCTTATGACTTAATGGAAGCGTATTTGTTGGCCAAAGAAAAAGCCAATGATAAATTACAACAGGCAGGTGATGAGCTAGATGCAGCGCAAAGAACCTTTGCAGAAGCTCACAACATAACATTGATTGATGCGGAAGACGATAAGACTACTGAAAAAATTAAAAAAGCGGGCAAAGCCCTTACTTACTACAATGAAATTTATTTAATTTTCTTCAAGTGCTACAAACAAGAGGCTTATGTTATGGAGGCGCAAAGTAGACAAGATGTAATGGCTATGGAGCAAAATATTAACACCTTAAAATCTGATGCCGAAGCAGGACTTGAAAAATTAGCTGCATTAGAAGCTTTTGATGGTGACAAAACATTAATTTCTGCGTGTAAAGAAGCTTTAGAGTTTTACTTAGATGAAGCTGAAAACACTTTCCCTACCATGTTGAACTTCTACTTGTCACAAGACAACATGAACAAAGCAAAGGAGACTTTTGAAAACACAAAAAAGAAAGACAGAACACAGAAGATAGTTGACAAATACAATGATGCAGTTAAGGCATACAACGAAGCTGTGGGTGAATTCAATGGTGTAAATGATGCCGCGAATGATAGAAGAGGAGATACCTTGAAAAACTGGAACAAAAGTGTAGATAAGTTCTTCTCCAATCACGCGTAATCTAAACCCATAAATTTGGCGTAGGTATAACTAGAAATGGTCATTTTAATTGCCCATTCCCCTTTTTCATACTAATTCTTAAAAAGATGATTAATTTTGGGGATTGAATCAGACTTTAGTACAATGATTAAAACGGATATAATTATTATAGGTGCAGGTCCAGTTGGACTTTTTGCCATCTTCGAAGCAGGACTTTTAAAGTTAAAATGTCACTTAATAGATTCATTGCCACAAGCAGGTGGACAGTGTTCTGAGATTTACCCTAAAAAACCGATTTACGACATCCCAGGATTTCCATCGGTATTAGCGGGAGATTTAGTAGACAACTTGATGGAACAAGCAGCTCCTTTTAAACCTGGATTTACACTAGGTGAGGCAGCTGAGAAAATTGAAAAGCAAGAAGATGGTTCTTTCATTGTAACGACTTCTAAAGGTACACAACACCACGCTCCTATCGTAATGATAGCAGGAGGTTTAGGAGTATTCGAACCACGTAAACCACCAGTAGAAAACTTGGCAGATTACGAAGACAAAGGAGTTGAATACATCATTAAAGATCCTGAATTCTACAGAGGTAAACGTTGTGTTATTGCAGGTGGAGGAGATTCAGCATTAGACTGGTCTATCTTCTTGGCTGAAAAAAACATTGCTTCAGAAGTTGCTTTAGTTCACCGTAGAAGTTCTTTCAGAGGTCACTTAGATTCAGTTCAAAAAGTTATGGACTTGGCTGAACAAGGTAAAATCAAATTGATTACTGAAGCTGAAGTTGTAGGTTTAGAAGGTGATGGTAAGGTTGAAAATGTTACCATCAAGCACAAAACTGAAGGTGAAATCAAAATGGATACAGATCACTTCATTCCATTATTCGGTTTAAAACCATCTTTAGGACCTATCGCTGATTGGGGATTAGAAATAGAAAAGAATGCCATCAAAGTAGACACAAGAGATTACTCTACAAACATTGAAGGTATTTACGCTATCGGTGACGTGAACACTTACGAAGGTAAATTGAAATTGATCTTATGTGGTTTCCACGAAGGTACAATCGCTTTACAATCGGCATTTGCACGTATCCACCCAGACAAGAAGAATGTATTAAAGTATACTACAGTAAACGGAGTTCAAGGATTCTAAAAACTTGTATACTTGTTAATAAAACTAAAGTCGACTCATTTTGGGTCGACTTTTTTTTGAACCTAATCCCAACTCAGGTGTACCGTTAGAAAACACCGCATATGAAAATAATTGCTCAACTTATTATAGCCCTATTACTGTTCTTCTATACACAGGTAAGTTTCGGTCAGAACAACGAACCTTATGACGACAGTTTAACCTTTTACAATTTTGGTTTGCCAGCTGTCCATCAATTCCACATCAAAGATAGTATTGCCAACAGCATGGGCTTTAATTATAGATATGTTGCAGGGTGCGTACTTCGTCCCGGACAAATGGAAGAAATCCAAGAACACAACAAGGCTGTTCGCAAAAGATTAATGCTTTTATTAGGTCCAAACTGGGAAGAAGAGTTCAACGAAAAATACGCCGAAGCGATGAAAGAAGATGAATAACTTATCTAATAGACATAGAGATTCTAGATAATCTATATACTTCAAAGCACACCAACAATTTTGAATTGTGGCTTTTAAATTTTGAAATGAATTTGGCTGCCTTATCGCGTTTTCCGCTATAGTCCTTAGTTGTTGGTTGTTTCAAAGTCGGCGCAAACCAAGCTTCACGGGGGTCGCTTTCCTTGCTTGCTTTTCAAACATCCAACACCCTCCGGGCTGCCGCTACAACCACGGGCAGGATTAATTCTTCTTACGCTTCCTCCAATTAAAATCTCTATCGTTAATCAATACAAAACGCAAAGAAATATACAATTGATTGGTATTCGTAAAACTATCCGATCGGGTTAAAAACATATACCCCGTCTGTAAATGCAAGGGTAAAAACTTATAACCTATTGCCGGACCAATACCAAAACGTGTTTCATCAAAATTACTTCGGAGAGCAATACTTCCACCATAGGTCAAATTCAACCTCCCCTTTTTAAACCAATAGCCTGCAGAATAACCCAAGACGTTTTCCTTAAAATTGTAATCAAACCCCATGTTCACGCCATGCGTCTTTGGTTTGACTAATTTCACCTGTTTAAATTGCATTTCTGCACCTAATTCCAAATGTCTGTAGCGACCTTGTTGAATTCCTATGTAAGGTCCAGATTTACGAACAGAGAGCAAAGGTTTCTTGTTTTTTTGCTCAAACAATTTCCTATCCTGACCGAAGGTCAAGCTCATTGTACTCAACAGAAACAACAATAATAAACTATTCTTCATCCCGCTTTAATTTATCCTTCAACTCATCTATACTCACCCCTAAAGAATCTGCCTTTTCTTTTAAATCCAACGCGTCGTTCACCGTATCGTTAAATTCTTCTAAAACAGACTTTTTCTCCTCTACATTGTTCTTTAGCCAAATTCTGCTGTCTTCTACTGCCGGTATGGTAACTAATGCCACTTGCTTCATCGGTTCGTAGAACTTTGATTCTTCCTTTTGTTCCCTTGGAACAAAATTCCCTCGTTCGTCGTAAGTTTCAACCAGTATGATTAGTATACTCAAAGTGTATACCATTTTTATAAGAGAAAGTAATACTCCTAAAAGCTTGTTCACGGGAGATAAGTTCACCAACTCTACCATTTTTTCAAGCATTCTTCCTGCAAAATAAATCAGAGCTCCCACCACTAAAAAAGTAAGTGTAAAAGCAACTACAGGTAAGTATTTATCTTCCATCTCTATACTTCCGTTGATTTTCTCTGCTGTAAAATCAGAAAAATGTATTCCCGCGTAAATCCCTACAAGTAAAGCCAACAACGTGAATAACTCTACAATGAGACCTTTTTTAAATCCCTTCCAAGCTGCATAAGCCAAGGGCACAAGGAGAAGTATATCTATGGTATTCATGACCATAAAAGTATAAGGGATATGTATTTAATTTACCTTCAATCAAGGTAGTTGCTAACAGCAGACTAGGGATTACCTAGTTCTTGCAGTTGCAAGGTGGATCAAATTTCACCTCTACATCTTTCAATAAAGAGGTCCATTTTTCTACAAATTGCTTGTTAAAAGTTTGTCCGCGCAAATCTACATATGTCAACCGACCATTAAATTTAGCAAACTCTTCAGGCAGTGTGGTAAGCATACAATCGTACAAATCCAACACTGTTAAATGCTGCAAAGAACAAATTCCAGGATTTAAATAATCCAAGCTGTTTTTCGCCAAACTCAAATATTTAAGTTCTTCCAATAAGTTTATTACTGGCGGACAAATTGTAAAATCATTTTTAAAAAGATCCAACAACTCTAAGGTCTTAAACTCTTTAAAAAATACAGGAAGTTGGGTCAACTTATTTTTACTAAGATCAAGTGCTTTAAGGTTTTTAAACCTTTGAAGTTCTGAGGGTAAACTATCTAGTTTAGATTTAGAAAAATCGATGGCATAAACTGTATCTGGATGCGCACTTAAGGCTTCTTCCCACGAGATGAATTGATAATTTTCTTTTGCTTGATCAAACTGTGCGTTTAGACTAGTAATTATGCTCAAGAATAGTATGCCTAACCAAAACCTCATCCTTTTCTATTTGTTTTTTTAATGCATCCAAAGATTCAAACTTCTCTTCGTTTCGTATACGTTTCAAGAAAGTTAATTTCAATTCTTGTCCGTACAAATCACCTTTAAAATCTAAAATATGAACCTCAACAGAAAGATGATTTTCATTATCCACAGTAGGTCGAGTACCAATGTTTAGCATACCATAAAAATCACTACCACTTTCTAGCGTAACTTTTACAGCGTAGACACCTTGTGCAGGTATCAACTTCATAC
This sequence comes from Lishizhenia sp., assembly GCF_033720595.1. GTDB lineage: Bacteria > Bacteroidota > Bacteroidia > Flavobacteriales_D > Crocinitomicaceae > Lishizhenia. The sequence goes on from NZ_JAWWCF010000030.1 coordinate 6,249, forward strand.
TTCCATCCACATCCAGATTTGCTGTTGGGTAATTAATAGACCTTCCTATTTCATTCCCTCTAATCACCTTTCCTGAAAGTGTAAACGGTGCTCCCAGAAATTTATTGGCTGTGTAAATATCTCCTTCTAATAAGGCACGCCTAATTTTGGTACTACTTACGTTAACTTCTTCTATATCCTGAGCAGCTATTTCCCTTACATCAAAATCATAAATAGGTGCCAAATCCTTTAAGAGTTCTAATGTTCCCTCTCTGTTCTTACCAAATTGATGATCATATCCAATCACCATCATCTTGGCCTGTAGTTTAGCGACCAAATAATCGCGCACGAATTCTGTTGCTGTTAAACGAGAAAACTCTTTAGTAAAAGGAAAAACAACAACGTTCTGTAATCCTACTTCCTTAAGCTTGTTTAACTTTTCAATTTGGGTTTGAATAAGCTTTATACCGTGAGAGTCTGGAAAGAGTACCATGCGAGGATGGGGATAAAAAGTAAAAAGCACAGATTCTCCTCCTATTTTCTTTGCCTCCTCATTCAATTGCTGAATAATTTTCTGGTGACCAATATGCACACCGTCAAATGTACCTATGGTTATAACAGGGTTAGGAATTTGCTCAAAATTTTCGAATCCTTTAATTATCCTCACGCTCGCTTCAATTTGCTTCAAATATACAGTTTTTCGTTGCCCTGTATGATGATAATTGTGTATTTTTATTAATAATGTCTTAGCTTATTATTATATGCTTGCATAGTATATAATTCTTTATTATATTTAGCTGACTCAGAACGAGTATTAAAACTAATTTATAGAACTTTAAATAAAATTATAACCCAATGTCAAACACTATTAAAGGCGGAGAATTCATCATCCGCGATACCAAACCCGAAGAAATTTTCACACCTGAAGAATGGACAGAGGAGCAACAAATGATTGCCAGTTTGTGTGATGATTTCATTGCTCAACATGTTACTCCGAATTTAGATAGGATAGATAAAATGGAAGAGGGTCTTATGGTTGACATCTTAAACAAGGCCGGTGAACTTGGATTATTGGGGATGTCTGTACCTACAGATTTATCTGGAATGGGAGTAGATTTTAAAACCTCTTTATTGGCCACAGAATACCTTGGTAAAGGTCATTCGTTCTCTGTGGCATTTGGAGCACATACAGGAATTGGAACCCTTCCTTTACTTTACTACGGTAACGAAGAGCAAAAACAAAAATACATACCAAAATTAGCCTCTGGAGAATGGAAAGCCGCGTACTGTTTAACAGAACCGAGTTCAGGGTCAGATGCGAACTCAGGTAAAACGAAAGCGGTATTATCAGAAGACGGTAAACACTACATTTTAAACGGACAAAAAATGTGGATTACCAACGGTGGTTTTGCTGACTTCTTCACTGTTTTTGCGAAAATAGACGACGATAAAAAATTGACAGCCTTCTTGGTAGAAGGTAACTCAGAAGGAATTACATTAAATCCTGAAGAGAAGAAAATGGGTATCAAAGGTTCTTCTACACGTCAAGTATTCTTTAATGATGTAAAAGTACCTGTAGAGAATTTACTTTCTGAAAGAGAAAATGGATTCAAAATAGCGCTAAACATTTTGAACATAGGTAGAATTAAATTGGCAGCGGGAGTTTTAGGAGGATCGAAGCAGTCTTCTACAGATTCTATCACATACGCCAATGAAAGAGAGCAGTTTGGTAGACCGATTTCTAAATATGGAGCAATTCGCCATAAAATCGCAGAGCAAATCATCAAGACCTATGTTTTAGAAAGTGCTATGTATAGAGCCGGACAAAACATTGATGATGCCATTGCAGATTTAGTGGCGGGTGGTATGGATAAAGGTCAGGCCACCTTAAAAGGAATAGAACAGTTTGCAGCTGAATGTGCCATGTTAAAGGTCGCAGGATCGGAATGTTTAGATTATGTGACCGACGAGGCCGTGCAAATTTACGGTGGAATGGGATACTCAGCAGAGTCTCCAGTAGAAAGAGCCTACAGAGACGCACGTATCAATAGAATATTTGAAGGAACCAACGAAATCAACCGTATGCTAACGGTAGATATGATATTGAAAAAAGCTTTAAAAGGAGAACTAGATTTAATGGGACCAGCACAGGCGGTGGCCGGAGAATTAATGAGTATTCCTGATTTTGGAGATACACCAGAGGGTCCATTAGGAAAAGAAGAAGGATACCTAAAAAACTTCAAAAAAGTATTGTTGATGGTTGCTGGTTCTGCCGTTCAAAAATTGATGCAGACTTTATCTAAAGAACAAGAAGTATTGATGAACATCGCAGACATTGCCATCGCAGTTTACCAAGCTGAAAGTGTTATGTTGCGCGTACAGAAGAAAATTGCAAAAGATGGTGAAGAAGCTTCTGCCAATGAAATCGCCATTGCAAAAACATATTTCTACGATGCTGCAGATGCTATCAATAAATTCGGTAAAGATGCCATAAACAGTTTCGCCGAAGGAGACGAAGGAAGAATGATGTTGGTCGGATTAAAACGATTTACTAAAGTGGATCCTTTCAATGCAAAAGAAGCAAGACAATTAATCGCCCAAACAGCGATAGAGAAAAATGCATACCCTCTTTAATCTGAACGGATAGTGGGAAATCATAAAACAGCTACCAATTAGGGTGGCTGTTTTTTTTGCGCGATTTCTAAGAACAGAAAATAAAAAAGGCTACCTCAAACGAGATAGCCTTTTCAATTTTATAGAGATGTATACTCTTACATTGTTTCAGTTTCCGTTGCTGGAGCTTCTTCAGCAGTTGCAGCTTCTAAAGCAATTCCATCTGCGTAAAAAGTCATTCCGTATTTTGGACCCGTTACTTGAGCAGCAGCTTCGTCGTGAGACATTCCACCATCTTCTAACAAGTGAATTTGATCATCAACAGAAGTTGTGTCTTGTTTTGCAGTTCCAGTTAAGTAAGCTATAGTTCCCATTTCCGTAGTTGTAGGAATTGTAAAGTGGTCTACAAAACGTACCATGAAATCTTCTCCTTCAGCTGGGTGCTTAACTTTTACCCAACATCCCATTTTAGTACAAACTCCTGTTAACTCTCCTTTGAAAGTTGCAGCCATTTCTGTTTGTCCTTCGAACTGAGTTAACAACTCCTCTGTAGAAATTGCTTCTTCTTTGTTTACAGCAACCGCTCCAAACTCAGTTTTGTTTTCGTCCATTTCAGAGTGCTCGTGACCTGTGTGATCTTCACCTTCATGGTTCTCGTGTCCTTCGTGGTTTTCAACTCCTTCTGCTGGAGTAGTAGTTTCTTCTGCGTTGTTTCCACATGATGCCAATAATGCAGCAGCTGTGAAAGCCATAAGTACTTTTTTCATAATCTTTTTTGTATCGGTTAACAAATATAGAAAACTGTGCCGAAAACTTAACAGTTCTACCCTATAATTTACTATTGTTTTTATGTCTGTCTTTGTCGCGTATCGTTTTCTTTTCCATATTCTTAGCTATTGCTTCAGTCAAATCAACACCTGTTTGATTTGCAATACAAGTCAATACGAAAAGAACATCTGCTAACTCGTCTCCAAGGTCTTTTCCTTTATCACTCTCCTTCTCACTTTGTTCTCCATACCTTCTGGCCATAATTCGAGCAACCTCTCCTACTTCTTCCATCAACATGGCCGTATTGGTTAACTCATCAAAGTACCTTACCCCTATATCCTTGATCCAAGTATCGACTTCTTCCTGGTATTTTTTAATTTCCATTACTCTTTATTTTTAGAATCCATGGTAATAGTAACTGGTCCATCATTACACAAGCTAACCTGCATATTGGCTCCAAATTCACCTTGTTCCACTTGATCTATTTCTAAATTCAATAAACGTATAAATTCCTGATACATCTTTTGAGCAAAGTCAGGTTTTCCAGCTTTAATGAAACTCGGTCTATTTCCCTTTTTTGTAGAAGCATGAAGAGTAAACTGACTAATGGCCAAGACTCCACCGTCGACTTCCTTTATCGATAAATTCATCTTCCCGTCTTCGTCAGAGAAAATACGCATACCTATTAATTTCTTCACACACCACGATAAATCTTCCATGGTGTCCGCATCCTCAATTCCAATCAACACCAAAAGTCCCTGACCTATTTCCCCAATTACTTGTTGGTTAACCTCAACCTTTGCATTGGAAACACGTTGAATTACTAACCTCATCCAAAAATGCTTTTTCTAAAATGATCGTCTTCGTCGTCGTTAATTAAACTTAAGTAATTGATATATCTTGATTCTGCAATCTCACCATTTTCAACAGCTTCCTTTACGGCACATTGAGGTTCATTTTGATGCAAGCAGTTGTTGAATTTACAATGATTCAATCGCTCTCTCATCTCTGGAAAATAATGAGAAATATGTTCCTTTTCTAGTTCAACTATTCCAAAGGCACGAATACCTGGTGTATCGATGATAAAACCTCCCGATTTCAATGGGTGCATTTCTGCGAAAGTGGTTGTGTGTTGACCCTGAAGGTGAGTAGCACTAATTTCATTGGTCTTTATATCTAAATTATCATCTAATGCATTTACCAAAGTACTTTTCCCTACTCCAGAATGTCCAGCAATCATAACTTGTTTACCCGCAATCTCATCGCGTAAAAACTGAACATTATCCTCTTTAAGCGCTGAGATTTTTTGACAGGTATATCCTATTTTCTCGTACTTCTCTATCATGGCATCCACCAAAGGCAAGTGCTCCTCAAAGTACATATCCATTTTGTTAAATAACAGGGTAACCGGAATTCGAAAAGATTCTGCAGAAACCAAAAACCTGTCTATGAAAGCCAAATGCGTTTCAGGTGCTACCAAAGTCACTAACAAATATGCTCTGTCAACATTCGATGCAAGAATATGCTTCTGTTTCGAAAGGTTGATGGATTTACGAACAATATAATTATGACGAGGCATTACATCCTTAATCACTCCTTGATTGAGCTCCTTATCGCTCACATCAAATTCCACCTCATCGCCCACTGCAACAGGGTTGGTTGTTTTTAAACCTTGCAACCTAATCTTACCTCTTATTCTACACGAATACAAAGTGTCTTCATGCAACACACTATAAAGCTTCCCGGTAGATTTTAATACTTTCCCTATCAAATTGTCTAATTAACGTTAATGTGTTGTAAAAATAGTAAAGTTGAATGGTTTAGATTGCCTTGAAACCTTATCTTCGTTCCCAAACGCGTAAATTATGTCGATTACGGTAAAACATCTTACAAAGTATTACGGACAGCAAACCGCTGTTAACAATATTTCATTCCAAGCAAAAAAAGGAGAAATCCTTGGGTTCTTAGGTCCTAACGGAGCGGGTAAATCTACCACTATGAAAATCATAACAGGATTTATTCCAGCGAGCGAAGGTCACGTAGAAGTTTGTGGTTTAGATGTAAATGAACACCCCATAGAAATACGTAAAAAGATTGGATACCTTCCAGAACATAACCCTTTGTACCTCGACATGTACGTAAAGGAATATTTGAGTTTTGTGGCCAAAATCTACAAAGTCAAAAATGTAAAGGAGCGCGTAGCTGAAATGATACAAAAAGTTGGACTCGAAAAAGAACAACACAAAAGAATTGGAGCTTTATCTAAAGGATATAGACAACGTGTTGGATTAGCTCAAGCTATTATTCATGATCCAGAAGTTTTAATCTTAGATGAACCCACATCTGGTTTAGATCCGAACCAATTGGTTGATATTAGAGCATTAATCAAAAAAATTGGAGAGGAAAAAACGGTAATGCTTTCTACGCACATTATGCAAGAGGTTGAAGCCATTTGTGATAAAGTAATCATCATTAAAAATGGAGATCTGGTAGCAAACAATACCGCTGCCGAACTACAAAACCAAACAGAGGAAGTTGTAATATATGTTGAATTTGAAGGTGATATTTCTCGCAATCAATTGAAGACAATAGAAAATGTTTCTCGTGTTGAAAAAATTAGTAATTCAGCCTTTCTTTTAAGTGGGAATAAACAAAATGACTTAAGAAAAAATATTGCTTCTTTTGCCCAAAAGAATGAATTACTCATTCTTACGATGAAAGTTGAAGAAAAGAGTTTAGAAGAGGTATTTAAAGCCCTCACTAAATAAAAAAAGCGCTAACATCTCCATGTTAACGCTATACTAAAAATAAACTCATGATTACAACTGGTCTCCACCAATTGTCTTCACGACTAACACAACGGAACCATTTTACGTACCGTTGGAAAAAAGTCAAAAAAAACCAGAAGAACACCTTCTGGTTTTTTTTCGATTGATTAGAAATGAGTTTAAATAATCGTCAAGTCACTTGCTTCTACGGCTATAATAGCTTGTCGAATACCTTTTTTGTTTTTGTAAAAACGAGACACCATTCGCCCTTGAACACCAAGCGGTCTACTCTTGTAACCGAGCTCTTGAATCAAGCGTGCTAGCCTTCCTGTAGCCACTATATTATGCCAATTACTCATCCTCAAAGTTTTGCCCTCTTCATCGAGATACGGCTCGTTAGTCCTTAAGCTAAAAGTTGCTTTAATCCTTCCATTTTCCTCAGAAAATCTAGGTTCATTCGAAATCTGTCCAATCAGATTCACGTGGTTGATGTTTTGAAGTTCCATCTTCTTAATTTTTAGGGGTTTGATTTTCTTTATTATCCTTCAACACAACAAAACTCTGTAATTCTACTTGTGTGTTGTAGTGTTTCTCTCCATTCTTATCGGTGTAATCATTGTTCACCAACTTACCTTCGAGCGCTATTTCTACTCCTTTAAGTAATCTACCTTCGCAAAGACTCGCTGAACCTCCCCAGGCAACCACCCTGTGCCATGTTGTATTCGTTACCCATTCACCACTTTTATTGCGGTAATTTTCGTTGGTCGCGATAGTAAACTTTGCCATTTTTCTTCCTTCTTTGAATTCACGCATCTCTGGGTCAACTCCTAATCTTCCGATTAATTTTACACTGTTTCTTAAATTGTTCATGATTGAAAAGTTTTAGTAAATAATTTGTTAAGTTTTGTCTTGCGTTGATCCTTCAATCACATCGACACCACAAAGATTTATAAGATTCTTATCTAGATTCGGTTAATAAATAATTGTAGTCGATTATTAGTCGTTTGTAATTGCGTAAATACGTTTACGACACTAGAAATTAAGAGAAAGAAGAATTTTCAGTTGCTACTAAAAATTCAACCCAGAATAATTAAAGGACCATCCTTTTTCCTTCTTGATTATTTCTATTTTTGAAGCCTATCATTTTTTTCGCAAAAACATGACAAAAATTCAATTGACACTAACGCTGATCTTCTTCTTTACTTTCTCTACTTGGGCATGTAAAAAGGATAGTATTCCTCGTAAAATTAGAACATCAATTCCTGCTTTAACGCAATACCTTACGGCAGACAAGCAAGGTGACTTAGAAAAAGTGGAAGCTGTTTATAGTTGGATTACGCACAACATTGCCTACGACTATGATAAGTTAGAAAGTGGAAAAATGTTGGTAGGTGTTGACCCCACAAGCACCTTAAAATCTCGTGAAGCTATTTGTTCAGGGTATGTAGAACTCATGCGTGCCATGTTACAAGAAATCAACATTAAAAGCGAAACCGTTTCTGGATACATCAAAGATTCACACTGGTCTGTAGGTGATACTTTATTCGAAGAATCACATGCTTGGATTGCCTTCAGAATTAATGGAGAATGGCATTTAGCGGATCCAACCTGGGATGCCGGTTATATCGGAAGAATACCAAAAAAAGACTTTAGAGAAAGAAAATATATTCAGCACAGTTTCAAATCAGAAAAAAGAGAAACACGCGTATTAGATAGAAGAGAAAAGCGCAAAGAAAAAAGATATGCAGCATGGGAAGAAAAAGATGAATACACCAATAAAACTGGTTTCGTTTATCAGCCAACTACAGATTATTTCATGATTCATCCTGATACCTTTTTATTATCTCATCTTCCCACCTACCCCATCTGGCAATTGCGCAATGAACCAATTACCTTATTGGAGTTTACCCAAAATGAGAAAAATTTAAAAAAATCAATTGCTCAAAAAAGCAATAACAAATTTAATCCAACAGCGAATAACGCGTTTATCCGAGAAAACTTTTTAGATCAACTCATCATCAATGGAGAAAAAGGTCAGCCCTTTAATACCTATAACCCAGGAATTAAGTTATTGAATTATTTCAATTACTTAAACCTCGTTACCCGAAAAGATTTACAGCGTGTTGCGAGAGGTACTACATATTCTATCACACCTTCTAAATATCCCGATTTATTAGCGAAAACGGATACGGTAAGCGAGTACTTAAAAGCATACAAGAAATTTGAAAAGGCCTACTACAAGAAAAACAAAACTATAGATAAGGACGAATATAAAATTGCGCAGTCTAACAATAAAGATCTTTTTAAGAATACAGAAAAGCTCCTTGAAAAACATGAAGATTTCATTGATGACATCAAGGATAACTCAGAAAAAATAGAGGGGCAAAACGAAAAATACACAACGCTTATCAACAAAATTGCACAATCTTATCCAAAGGCAATAGACTATGAAGCCATGGCCAGTTTTGACACCACCGTTGTTCAACATTGGATGGACTCTATTGCAGTGTTACGTTCTCAAATGGATGAGATTATGGATACCCTAAATGCACGCCGCAAAAACACATGTGTAAAGCGCTATATCTATAGTTTAAGTTACAGTAACCGTGCGCTAATGGTAAACCAAAGCTTAATTCCTTACAACAATTACTCAACCAGTGCAACCATCAACGAAATTGATAGTATCGCAATTGCCGAAACAGCATATATGCTCAACTTAATTAACGACAGTGTAGAAACTGAACTTATTGACAGAGAAATATATACGCTAATTAAAGCCATGGAAATGATTACCAAAAAGGCAAAATTAGAATTCAGGGAACTAAAGGCACAAAGTAAAATTGATTACCCTTTCCGTTATGAAACTTTCTTGAATGCACTATTGTACGAAGAAATTAAAAGAGCTGTTCGCTTCAATAACTCTTCGCTTAACTTTAATACTAACGTTATTAAAGCACTTAAAAACTACAGTTATTTACCCAAAGAAATTCATCAATTAGCAGATGAACAAGAAAACCTTAAAGAAGACAAATTCAAGTTCAATTCTAATTTAACGGAGAAAGATCACGAGCGAACAGAAGACCTGATGAAATTGATTGAGAAAAAAGTAGAAACTTGGGAGAAAAAATACGACACGGAAAAATAGTATGCTGGCAGAAGACGAATATTTCGAAACCATAGATTTTAGAAAAGATGGATTAACCTTTAAAACGTACGACAATTGTACGTTTAAACAGTGTAACTTCTCAGAAGTTAACCTATCCAATGTTGATTTTTTAGATTGCGAATTTATGGATTGCGAAATGAGCAATGCCATCATCGGTAATACCGCTTTTAAAAATGTACGCTTCAATAATTGTAAGATGTTGGGGCTACAATTCGAATACGCCAATCCCTTTTTATTACAACTTGCATTTAAAGGGTGTAAACTTGATTTTTCCAATTTTCAAGAACTCAATTTACCTTCTTGCAACTTTTTAGATTCTTCATTACAAGGAGTTGAATTTACAGGGGCAAAACTCGAAAAAGCGAATTTCTCAGGATCAAATTTAGATGGAGCGGTGTTTGTGAACACAACCCTAAATAAAGCAGATTTCTCTCGTGCCTACAATTTCACCATACATCCAGAAAGAAACAAATTAAATCACGCTATATTTGCCCAAGAAGGTTTGAGCGGATTAGTAGCTCACCTCAAAATTAAAATCAAATAGAATGGCAGCAAACCCAAATAAATTTAGACCCTACATTTACCTTATTGCAGGTGTATTGTTAACAATCATGGTAATCATCCGCATTATGGATAAAGAGGCAACATTAGATGCTTTCGATTACATGCAAATGGTAGTTGGACCTTTGGCTACAGTTTTGGGTATTGTGATGTTAAAGAAGAGCAAAGAAAACTAGAATATTATGTCAGAAATTAATTGGAAAACCGTTAAGGAATACGACGATATCACCTACAAAAAATTCAATGGTGTTGCACGTATCGCTTTTAATCGACCAAACGTTCGTAATGCGTTTAGACCTAAAACTACCAGCGAATTATTAGATGCTTTTAGAGATGCTCACGAAGATACTTCTATTGGGGTAGTTTTACTTTCTTCAGAAGGACCTTCTACAAAAGATGGGAAATACTCTTTCTGTTCGGGTGGAGATCAAGCAGCGCGTGGTCACCAAGGTTATGTTGGTGAAGACGGTTACCATAGATTGAACATCTTAGAAGTGCAACGTTTAATTCGTTTCATGCCTAAGGCGGTTATCGCCGTGGTAAACGGTTGGGCTGTTGGTGGTGGTCACTCACTACACGTGGTGTGTGATTTAACATTAGCTTCTAAAGAACACGCAATTTTCAAGCAAACAGATGCCGATGTAACTTCTTTCGATGGTGGTTATGGTTCTGCTTACTTGGCGAAAATGGTTGGACAAAAGAAGGCCAGAGAGATCTTCTTCTTAGGTCGTAACTACTCTGCACAAGAGGCTTTCGAAATGGGAATGGTAAATGCCGTAATCCCTCACGATGAGTTAGAAGACACTGCTTACCAATGGGCACAAGAAATTTTAGACAAGTCACCTACCTCTATCAAAATGTTGAAGTTTGCCATGAACTTAACAGACGATGGTATGGTGGGACAGCAAGTTTTTGCCGGTGAAGCTACACGTTTAGCCTACATGACAGATGAAGCAAAAGAAGGTAGAGACGCATTCTTAGAAAAGCGTAAACCAGATTTTAGAAAAATTAAATGGATTCCTTAACTAGGAGTTTTTAGAATATCATACAATCCTCAAGTGCACGCTTGGGGATTTTTTTGCTCTTATCTTTTTGATTTTTTAATTCAGAATTTCCGCCGGCTGCCTTAACGGGCTAATGCTACTACTCCTCTCCCCTAAAAGTTTTCAAGTAAAGTTCTAGGCAAAGCTTCTAAGGTCGCTTTCCCTCCCCCAACTTTCAATACTTTTCGTCCCTGTGGGGTATCCGCGTATATCCCTGGCAGATTATATTGAAAACTCACCTCGTGGATAATTCAGGATAAAATAAACAAACCTGATTGTTCCGCTTTTTGTCTCAAAAAGTCAAGTTGATTTTCCGCTAAGTAATAAAGATGACTTGTCCAATCATAACCTTCCAAGTATACAATTCCCAAATCAAGAAAAACAAGTCCAAACCTATTGCCTGTAAGAGACGACATTTCATCATACTTGCATCTTTTCAAGATTTCACACCTATCCTCTAGTCTATAAAAATGTAAACGATAATGTCTTTTGTACCTCCACGAATAAACTTCAGATTGTTCACTTAACGCCTTAATAAAGGACTCAAACTTATTTCTGCGCAGCTTTAATTCTGTTTTATTATGATCAACGTAAATCATTGGAATACATTCCTCAATAGTTCACCAATGGTCAAAAACACTAATGCTTACTTTGTGGTAGAAACCTTTAGATAAAAGTGCTTCATCATCTACCAATAATTCCTTTAAATCCGGAAGTTTGTCTTTAAAGGTCTTTATTTCTTCAGAGGTTAAGTTCTTCATAATTAGTAGTAATAAAAAAGGCTCCTACAACGAGGAACCTTTAATATCTGTGGGTATTTCACATACCGGTATGGGTTTCATTTTGTGCAAATTGGCCCTGTGGAATTTGTTATAAATTTCAAGTACTTCTTTATGACGTTCATCTAATTCAGAACCATCACCTTCATAGCCCATGGCCCATTCTAGTTCGGGATAGCTCGCACCGATTTGTTCTTCGTCGCTTCTTCCATCTTCCCACAAACCATCAGTAGGCTTGGCTTCGAGTATAGAATCAACAACGCCTAATTCTCTCGCTATATCAAATACTTCTGTTTTTACCAGGTCGGCAATTGGAGATAAATCTACTCCTCCATCACCGTATTTAGTAAAGAAACCAACTCCAAAGTCTTCTACTTTGTTTCCTGTTCCTGCTACCAATAAACCATCGGCTTGACCCAATGCATAAAGGGTTGTCATGCGCAACCTAGCTCGTGTATTGGCCATCGCTAAGAAGTTCTCTAAGACATGTTTTGGTAAAGCTTTTTCGATAGCGGCGAAACTATCTGTTAATTCTATATCTATGCTTCTAACATTATCAAACTTTGCTTCCAAATCTTTGATATGTTCCATAGCCCTGCTGTACTCCGCCTTGGTTTGACGAATAGGCATACTTACCAATAAAACATCCAACTCCGTTAAAGCACATAAAGTTGAAGTTAAGGCAGAATCTATACCTCCAGAAATTCCAACAATAAATCCCTTCACTCCCGCTCCATTGGCATAATCTTGTAACCAATGAACGATATAATCTACCACCTTCTGCTTATCCAAAACTTCTCCCTTCTTTGATTAAAATAAGATACTTACTTTCAACATTAACTGACGTTGTTTTGCATCAAAACTTCTAAAGCTTAATGTATTGTCAACCTCATTTTGGTTGAATAATGATTTGTTTTTATCATCACTACCAAATACTGCATCTCCTTTAAACATTGGTGTAAATCCGTGGTAGTAAGACAATTCTCCCACTAAACTTACGTTACCAGAAAACTTCCATTCAACTCCTCCTGATAACCCTAAAGCTCCTTGATAAAAGTTGATTTCGTCTTGTGGTTCCATGTCTTCTTTGGTCATAACATCTTCTCCTGTAGGAATTAATTTTCCTTGAGGATTCAATTCATATTCCATTCCCGTATCGTTAGAACGGTTTGAAATAGCAAAACTGTTTCTAACCCCTGCTCTACCGAAGTAACGTGTATAACCGTAATATTTTGTATTGAAGGTCAACATGGTTGGAATGGTTAAAAATACAGGCTTATGCTGTCTTTCATCCAACCTAAAGATTCCATCATAACTCGTATTTCCATCTATGGTTCCATCCTCACCAATAAAATTCTTGCTCTGATAAATTGTTCTATCCTTATACATGTAAAACATCTCTGGCTCATTATCCCCCGTGTTTACAGTATATCTAAATTGTTGAATATCGAAAATCAATCCTGAACTAAATGACAGGTAATCCGCAAACATGTAATGCACATTCACACCCACTCCAAAGTTATTTCCTACGCCTGGCGAGCTAATAAGGTTGGTTTCTGATTGGTTCAATAATATTCCTTCGCTTAACGAAATACCGGCTTGTAATTTCTTTACTTCAGCTTCTTGTGACATAGCGCAAAATCCCAAGAATACGGCGGCAATGGTAAATATCTTTTTCATACTTTTGACAAGTTAGTTATATGCAATAATAATCATAATTTTAATGAGAATCAAAAGCAAAATTCTGGGTACCGCTCTTTTTATAAGCCTTGCTACTGCTTGTACAAGCGATAGATTAAAGGTGGATGTTTCGGATCAACAAGTAGATATTCACTACCTTAACATAGATGAACAAATAAGTGGTAAGTCCGCCCAAGAACTCAATGATATTCATCGAAAACTTACGCAAGAATTAACAGATTTATACCAATATGAATTGAGCTTCAACCTCCGTCAAATTGGTCAGAATCAAACACCTAATGATACAGCCATAGGAGAGAAGCTTTATTATTTCTACCAACAAGAATTCATTCAAAAACTAGAAAAAGAGAAAGCGCAAGCTTTTGATATTCCGCTTCTTGAAAATAAAATCAAAGAAGGCTTTAAACACGTAAAGTACCATTTCCCGGATGCTCCTCTTCCTACAGAACTGATATGGATGAATAATCTATTTGCTAAAGTTCATGCTTCAGACAGTGCAATTTCTGTTGGACTAGAATTCTATTTAGGAGAAGACAACGAAATGATTAAAAAC
>NZ_JAWWCF010000031.1:0-20138 GCF_033720595.1 Lishizhenia sp.
ATAACCAATGGTGCATCTGCATCATTTTCATCACCAAAACTCATATCCATTAAACCTATTTCTTGCCCCTTATCCCATTCCTCATTACTGCTGTAAAAAGACGCCATTTGGCCTCCATTGAAATTAAACGCTTTTAAAATCGTTGAGTAAAAGGTTTCAAAGTTTGCCTCGTCGTGAATGAGTATATCTCTAAATACTTCTTCTTTCGTTTCAGAATCAAGTAAAACACGGAATTTTAGTGCAGACATAAATATGTGATTTGTATTGCTACGTATTAAATTTAATTGTTTTTAACGGCTAAACCAAGTGTACTTCCGATAGAAAGCATCATTTGGTAGGCTGCGTCATATTCATTAGGGATTTTTCCGTCAAGGATGGCTTCTTTGATTTCTGATTTTATGGTACCAATTTCTTGGCAAGGTCCTATTCCAAAGGTTTCCATAATCAACTCTCCGCTTACTGGAGGTTGGAAATTTCTCACCTTATCTTTTTCTTCAACAGCTTTTAACTTTTCTGTTACCAGCTCGAAATTGCGTTTGTATTTCTTTACTTTAAATTCATTCTTAGAGGTGATGTCTGCATTACAAAGTGTCATCAAATCCTCCATGTCGTCTCCGGCATCGTTCAACAATCTACGTACTGCAGAATCGGTTACGTCTCCTTTCACCAAAGCAATAGGGCGGAGGTGAAGACGTACCATTTTTTGAACGTATTTCATTTTTGCATCTAATGGAAGTTTTAATCTTCTGAAGATTTTAGGTGTCATACGTGCACCAATTTCTTCATGACCATGAAAGGTCCATCCTACACGCTTGTCAAAACGCTTGGTTGGAGCTTTGGCAATGTCGTGCATAATTGCAGACCATCTTAACCATAGATTATCAGTGTTCTCACTAATATTGTCAAGCACTTCTAAAGTATGGTAAAAGTTGTCTTTGTGGGATTTTCCATCTCTAGTTTCTACCCCCTTTAACTTGATAAGTTCAGGAAAGAAACGTTCCAATAAACGTGTTGCATTTAACAGTTTAAACCCACGAGAAGGAATAGGCGCTAAAATGATTTTATTTAATTCATCGATAATGCGTTCGCCAGAGATGATGTCTAAGCGCTCGGCATTGTTTTTAATCGCTTCTAAACTTTCTTTTTCTATCGTGAAATCTAGCTGTGTTGCAAAACGAATAGCACGCATCATACGCAAGGGGTCATCACTGTAGGTTTGTCCAGGTTCTAGAGGTGTACGAATAATTCCCTTTTCCAAATCTTCCAATCCGTTGAAAGGGTCAATAATGTCACCAAAATTGTCTTCATGTAAAGAAAGTGCCAATGCGTTAATGGTGAAGTCACGTCTATTTTGATCGTCACTCAAACTACCATCTTCAACAATAGGTTTTCTACTGTCTCTATTGTAAGATTCTTTTCGCGCACCTACAAATTCAACTTCTAAATCTTTATAGCGAAATTGTGCCGTACCAAAGTTCTTGAAAAAAGACACTTTTTTAACACGTAATTTCTCTCCAATTTCTTTGGCCAAATCTAGTCCGTTCCCCACAACAACGATGTCTATATCTTTGGAAGGACGTTCTAGGATTAAATCGCGTACAAATCCTCCAATTACATAAGCTTCTTGGTTGTTCTTTGTAACAATTTCTTTGGCAACCTTAAAAACGGGGTGCTTTAAATATTCTGCGTAATTTGTTTTCATTTTCGAGCTTGCAAATATAAGGAGAGTTCTACAATTTATGGGGTATTCTTTTGTATCCATCCATAAATCGGCAGCATTTCTAGGTTAGAAGGGTTAATGGGGAGTCCTGTTTCCACCTTTGGATTCCCTGTAATTAAAACATAAAGGGCGGTTTCTGTCTCTGCTAATGGTTTGTAGCTTGTGTTTTTAGGGAAGCGACAAATGATGTTATTTTCTAACCTGCGAAAACCACCAGTAAATGCATCTGTTAGAATAGGGGAGTCTGACCAGTAAATAGTGGTTACAGTTGTTGTGAATTCATAAGTGGACTTAAAACTAAGGCTGTCTGGAAAGAATTTCCCTTTCATATCCCCTTTATCCCGGGCAATGAAAAATTTCTTTTTCGCTTTGATTTCCCCTCCTATAAACCGAAGTTGTGTTAGGTTGTGTGTATAGCTTTCACAACAAGGGTATTCGTGGGTGAATAATACGATTTCATTAGAGAAAGGATTGATTTTAAATCCGATTAAAGCTCCAATTTCAACGTAATTCAATTGATAATTTTCAACTTCTTTTGTATAAATTTCTGTATACGCTCTGTCATCAGTGAACTCGTACTTTCCTTGGAAAAGTAATTCAGGTTTTCCGTCCTGATTTAAGTCTACCAAATGCCAGTACTTGGCATATAAATCGTAATACTTCGGAAAGTTCTTGCGTTCTTCATCTTCAAGGAAATGATTGATGATTTTTTGTTCATACAAGTCTTTAATTATCTTTTCCTTTTCTGGAGAAGCTAAGTAAATACTGT
The DNA here is from genome assembly GCF_033720595.1 of Lishizhenia sp. Taxonomy (GTDB): domain Bacteria; phylum Bacteroidota; class Bacteroidia; order Flavobacteriales_D; family Crocinitomicaceae; genus Lishizhenia. Next base: position 2,490 of record NZ_JAWWCF010000031.1, read on the forward strand.
CTACTTGAGTTTGTAGATTGTTAATGAGGTGAAGGGGGAGGTGTTCATAGACTACACCTGCTGCAGTGCTCATGAAACTAATGCTAAAAAGCAAAAAGGTGATGTAGAATTTCATTTTTAAGCATAAAAAAGGGGGATAGTGTTATCCCCCTATAGTGTTGTAGAAACTATTTCGCCGAATCGGTTTCTTTGGTTCCTTTTTCAATTTCAATCTCTAATGCTGAATTATCTTTATTCGCTTTCACTTTAATTGTGTCACCCTCTTGTAGGTGAGCGTTGATAATTTCCTCAGCTAATGGATCTTCTACGTATTTTTGGATAGCTCTCTTTAATGGACGTGCACCAAATTTCTCGTCGTATCCTTTGTCTACGATAAAGTCTTTGGCTTCTTTCGTCATTTCGATTTGGTATCCTAAATTGTTTAATCTACCATATAACTTGTCTAACTCCAAGTCGATAATCTTGTGTATGCTTTCTCTGTCTAAAGACTTGAACAAAATCATGTCATCAATTCTATTTAAGAATTCTGGAGAGAAGGCTTTACGCAATGCGTTTTGAATCACAATTTTTTGATCTTCTTCTTTCGAAGCCTCTTTAGATTTTGTTCCAAATCCTACACCTGTACCGAAATCTTGTAATTGTCGAGCTCCGATGTTAGAAGTCATAATTAAAATGGTGTTTTTGAAGTCTATTTTTCTTCCTAAACCATCTGTCATGTGACCATCATCTAAGGCTTGCAGTAAGAGGTTAAATACGTCAGGGTGTGCCTTTTCAATCTCATCTAAAAGGATGATAGAGTAGGGCTTACGTCTTACGCGTTCTGTCAACTGTCCACCTTCTTCGTAACCAACGTATCCCGGAGGTGCTCCAACTAAACGAGAGATAGAGAATTTCTCCATGTATTCAGACATATCCACACGGATTAAAGCATCCTCTGTGTCGAATACGTTCTTAGCTAATACTTTTGCCAATTGTGTTTTACCTACACCTGTTGGCCCTAAGAAGAAGAATGAACCTATCGGTTTGTTTGGATCCTTCAATCCAGCTCTGTTTCTCTGGATAGCTTTTACTACCTTGTCAACAGCTTCGTCTTGTCCGATAACTTGACCTTTCATGGTCTCCGCCATCTTAGCCAACTTACCACTTTCTTTTTCAGCAACACGTTGAACAGGAATCCCCGTCATCATAGAAACTACTTCTGCAACATGTTCTTCAGTTACTGTTACTCTATGTGTTTTCGTTTCCTCTTCCCATTTGTTTTTCTCCAACTCTAATTGCTCCTGAAGTTTACGCTCATCATCTCTCAATTCAGCAGCTTTTTCGTACTGTTGAGATTTAATTACTTCGTTTTTCTTCTCTTTAACTTCCTCTATTTTCGCTTCTATATCCACGATTACTTTAGGAACGTTAATGTTGGTAAGGTGAACACGAGATCCAACTTCGTCTAAAGCATCAATGGCCTTATCCGGCAAGTGTCTATCCGAAACATATCTATCTGTTAACTTCACACAGGCCATAATAGCCTCGTCTGTGTAGGTAACGGAGTGGTGATCTTCGTACCTTTCTTTGATGTTATTTAAAATCTGAACCGTTTCTTCAATATCCGTTGGTTCAATAATAACCTTTTGGAACCTTCTTTCTAAGGCACCATCTTTTTCAATGTGTTGTCTGTATTCATCTAGTGTAGTTGCACCGATAGCTTGCATTTCACCACGCGCTAACGCTGGTTTAAACATGTTAGATGCATCTAAAGATCCGCTCGCTCCTCCAGCTCCAACTATCGTGTGGATTTCATCAATGAATAAAATGATGTCTGGGTTCTTTTCAATTTCAGCCATTACAGCTTTCATTCTTTCTTCGAACTGACCTCTGTATTTTGTACCCGCAACTAAACTAGCAAGGTCTAACGAGATGATTCTTTTTGAGAATAATACTCTAGAAACTTTACGTTGAACAATTCTTAAAGCTAAACCTTCTGCGATGGCACTTTTACCAACACCTGGTTCACCGATAAGAATAGGATTATTTTTCTTACGTCTTGAAAGAATTTGAGAAACACGTTCTATTTCTTTCTCTCTACCAACAATTGGATCTAGCTTACCGCTTTCAGCCAATTTTGTTAAATCTCTACCAAAATTGTCGAGTACTGGTGTTTTGCTTTTACCTTCTCCAGGCTTACGGGCTCCACCACCTCCTGTAAATCCAGTGTCTCCACCTTCATCAGCAGTACCCGGAAATTCAGCTTTAGGGAGTTGTTCATCTTCTAGCATAGCTTCTATTTCGTCTTTTATGTTGTCGTATATAACGCCATACTTGTTCAATGTTCTACATGCAACGTTATTCTCGTCTTTAAGTATAGATAAGAGCAAGTGCTCTGTACCAATAACCGGACTTTTAAACAACTTCGCTTCTAAATATGTAACCTTTAAAACTTTTTCAGCTTGCTTCACTAAAGGTATATTTGTCAGGTTGATGTTACTTTTTGAAGATCGTGTTAAGTATGACTCAATTTCTAATCTTATTTGTTTGAGGTCTAGGTTGAACTCTTTTAAAGCTCTTATTCCAAGACCTTCGCCTTCTCTAATTAATCCCAGTAATAAATGCTCAACCCCTATGTAGTCGTTACCTAAGCGTAAAGCTTCCTCTCTACTAAAGTTGATCACATCTTTTACTCGGGGTGAAAATTTTGCTTCCATATATTGAGTTCTGTGTTTGTTTATTTCGATAGACTAAAATCAATAATTAGTCCATTTACCAAATATAAAACGAAAACAAACCAAAACTGTTTAAGTTGTCCACAATTTTTCACAGAAATTTGTTAGTAAAATGACTTCTCTTACTTTAAAACTCTAGATTTTATACTTATTTTCGAAACTTCGTAACGTTGAACCCTAATGGGTGTCAAACATTAAATAAATTGTGACAACATGGCAGATGGTGAAAGAATAATTCAGATAAATATTGAGGATGAAATGAAATCCGCATACATTGATTATTCAATGTCGGTAATCGTTTCTAGAGCATTGCCCGATGTGCGTGATGGTTTTAAGCCTGTGCATAGACGTGTTTTATACGGTATGCAAGATTTAGGAGTTTACTCGAACAAAGCATATAAAAAGTCAGCAAGAATTGTTGGAGAAGTATTGGGTAAATATCACCCACACGGAGACAGTTCTGTATATGATACAATGGTGCGTATGGCACAGCCATGGTCTTTGCGTTATCCATTAGTGGATGGGCAGGGTAACTTTGGTTCTGTGGATGGTGATAGTCCGGCAGCCATGCGTTATACTGAGGCAAGGTTACAGAAGGTAGCAGAAGATATGTTGGCTGATCTTGAAAAAGACACAGTTGATTTTGCACCTAACTTTGATGAGAGTTTAAAAGAGCCTACTGTATTACCAACAAAGATTCCTCAACTTTAGTGAATGGAGCTTCAGGTATTGCCGTAGGTATGGCTACGAACATGGCACCTCATAACTTAACAGAGGTTGTGGATGGAGCTATTGCTTACGTAGAAAACAGAGATATAGATGTAGAGGACTTAATCCAATACGTTAAAGCACCTGATTTCCCAACTGGAGGTATTATTTACGGATACGAAGGAGTTAAACAAGCGTTAACTACAGGTAGAGGTAGAGTTGTACTTAGAGGTAAAGCTGAAATCGAAGTTACCAAGTCAGACAGAGAACAAATCATTGTTACTGAGATTCCTTATTTAGTAAATAAGGCAGACATGATTAAGAAAACTGCTGATTTAGTAAACGAGAAAAAGATAGAAGGTATCTCTGATATTAGAGATGAATCCGATAGAAACGGAATGCGTATCGTTTATGAAATTAAACGTGATGCATTGGCAAATGTAGTGTTAAACAAATTGTATAAGTTTACAGCGCTACAGAGTTCATTCTCAGTGAATAACATTTGTTTGGTTGACGGAAGACCGAAGCAGTTAAATGTTAAAGAATTAATTGCTCATTTCGTTGATTTTAGACATGAAGTAATCGTAAGAAGAACAAAGTTCGATCTTAAGAAAGCTGAAGATAGAGCACATATCTTAGAAGGATTAATTATTGCTTCTGACAACATTGATGAAGTAATTGCATTGATCAGAGGTTCTAAGAGTCCAGACGAGGCACGTGAGAAATTGATGGGTCGTTTTGATCTTTCTGAATTACAAGCAAGAGCGATTGTTGAAATGAGATTGCGTCAGTTAACAGGACTGGAGCAAGATAAATTAAGAGCTGAATACAACGATTTAATGGCGTTGATTACAGACTTAAAAGACATTTTGGCGAATGAGTCTAGAAGAATGGACATCATTAAAGAAGAGTTAATTTACGTTAGAGATAAGTACGGAGACGAAAGAAGATCTACAATTGAATACTCTGCAACAGAGATGAGAATTGAAGATTTAATTCCAGATGAAGAAGTAGTAGTTACGATTTCTCACGCTGGATACATCAAGCGTACAAATTTAACGGAGTACAAAGTTCAGAAGAGAGGTGGTATGGGATCTAAAGGTTCTAATACCAGAGATAAAGACTTCTTGGAAGAGATATTTGTTGCAACCAACCATAATTACTTATTAATCTTTACCGAAAAAGGAAAATGTTTCTGGATGCGTGTATTCGAAATTCCAGAAGGAAACAAAACTTCGAAAGGTAGAGCTATCCAGAACTTGATCAACATTGAAACAGATGATAGAATTAAAGCTTACATCTGTGTAAATGACTTGAAAGACGAAGAATACGTAAACTCTAACTTTATTGTAATGTGTACTAAGAAAGGTATCATTAAGAAGACGAGCTTAGAGGCTTACTCTCGTCCAAGAACAAATGGTATTAATGCCATTAACATCAACGAAGGAGATGAATTATTAGAAGCGAAATTAACGAATGGTCAGAATGAAATCATCATGGCTAAAAAGTCTGGTTACGCAATTCGTTTCAACGAGTCTACTGTGCGTACAGTAGGTAGAAATTCTATCGGTGTTAAAGGAGTTAAGTTCAAATCAGAAGACGACGAAGTTGTAGGAATGATTTGTGTTGAAAACGACACAACGAACACCATTTTAGTAGTGTCTGAAAATGGTTACGGAAAACGTTCGTACCTTAATGATCCTGAAACAGGAGAACCAACCTACAGAATTACAAATAGAGGTGGAGTTGGAGTTAAGACGATGTCAGTTACTGAGAAAACTGGTTCTTTAATTGCCATTAAGAACGTTACAGATGAGGATGATTTAATGATCATTACAAAGTCTGGAATTACCATTCGTTTCGATTTAAGTACAATTCGTGTAATGGGTAGAACAGCTCAAGGTGTTCGTATGATAACTTTAAAGAAAAATGGCGAAATTGCAGCCGTTGCTAAAGTTCCGAAAGGAGACGAAGACGAAGAGCAAAATGAGGAATTAACTGAAGGTGGTACGGAAAATGCTACTTCACAGGAAGAAGAATAAAAATAAACGGAAAATGAACATTTTTAAGAATTTAGTTCTAGGTACAAGTTTAGTGTTAACTACAGGAGCTATTGCGCAAAATAGTAATGTAGTAAACGCGGCCTTAGAATATAGAGATTATAACAGTGCTATACAGACAGGTAAAGTAAATGAAGCAAAGACTTCTCTTTTAGCTGCTAAGAAGTATATAGACGAAGCGATTGTTCACGCTGACACAAAACAAGATGGTAAAGCCAACTGGTACTACGGAATGATTTACTCTGAAATCATGCAAGTAGCAGGGATGACTGGTGATACTACAATGATGGCGATGATCAATGACGAAGTATCTGATAAAGCCTTGAAAGCTTTAAATTTTGCAATTACTTCACCGGAGTCTAAAGGTAAAACAGTTAGAGGTGCAGAAGCTTATGTTGAGGAGCAAAAGGCTGAATTGATGCGCTTAGGTGGTGCTGCATTTGAAGCTAAGCAATTCCAAGGTGCATACATGGTATTCAAAACTGGACACGAATTTAGTGAAGGTGTAAATTCAGTTGATCCACAATTCAAGGAGTTCGCAATTGTAGCTGCACAAAATGCAGTAGATACATTGGTTAAACAAGGAGATACTATTGCGGCATACCAAACGGTTGATGAAGCTATTTCTTTTGCACCAGAGAGTGTAGGGTTAACTTTAGCAGCGGTTGATATTGCAATTGCGGGTAAAGATTACGATAAGGCAAACGATTACTTTAATAAAGTATTGAAATATAAAAGTGATAATGCTGAATTGTTCTACAGTTACGGATCTATCATGTACAATGCTAACCGTATGGATGATGCAATTAACGTACTGGAAAAAGCTATTGCTTTAGATTCTCAAAATGCAGATTATAACTACATTTTAGGAGCCTCGTATTTGGAGAAAGCTAAAATGTTGCAAAGAGAATACGGTAACATGGATATCGATGACCCAAGAATGGAAGAGGCGGAAAAAGCGTACAAAGCAATGTATACGAAAGCCATTACTCCTTTCGAAATTTACTTAGAAGCTACGGGTGAAAACGCGCAGATCTTAAGGATTTTGATGCAAGCAAGTAGACAAGCTGGAGATACTGAAAAGGCATTGTCTTACAAAAAGAGAATGGAAGCACTATAAAATGTGTCTAACATAAAATTGAAATGTAAAGGGAGATGTTTATCTCCCTTTTTTTGTGATTTTCATTCGTGTATTAATAAAATGACCCTTACATTTATGAACGAAATTTTTCAAATATGAAAGTTGTTGTATTAGGTAGCGGAACTTCACAAGGAGTACCTGTAATTGCATGTGATTGTCACGTTTGTACTAGCGAAGATCCTAAGGATGATCGCTTGCGTACCTCTGTGATGTTTTCAGTAAATGGAGAAAATTACGTGATTGATTCTGGACCTGATTTTAGGCAGCAAATGTTACGAGAAAAGGTTCAATCCTTACGCGGATTAATCTTTACCCATGAGCATAAAGATCATGTTGCCGGAATGGATGATGTCAGGGCTTTCAATTTTAAGGAAAGAAGAGACATGGAGGTATTTGCAAGCACACAAGTTCAAGAAGCATTGCGAAGAGAGTTTCACTATATTTTTGGAGGCAATACTTATCCCGGAATTCCAAAAGTTAATCTAAATACCATAGAGAACAAGGTGTTCAACTTACCCTGTGGAGAAGAAATAACTCCCATACACGTATTGCACTACAAAATGCCCGTATTCGGTTTTCGTATTCGAAACTTCAGCTATGTTACGGATGCAAAAACTATTGCTGACGAAGAAATAGAAAAGCTTAAAGGAAGTGAGGTTTTAATTGTAAATGCGTTGAGAAGGGAAGAGCATATCTCTCATTTTACAAAGGATGAAGCTCTTGCATTGATTGAAAAGGTAAAGCCCAAAAAAGCATATCTCACACATATCAGTCATATGTTTGGAACACAAGAGGAAATTGAAAAAGAATTGCCCGAAAATGTTTTTGTGGCATATGATGGATTAGAAATAAATATATAGAATGAATTTAAAAAATTTTAGACAAGTAGCCATCTTAGAGGGAATAAGCTGGGTCTTATTATTGGTTACCATGGCTATTAAATATGGAATGGATATTTTCTGGCCCAACAAAATTGTAGGTTTTGCACATGGTTTTTTATTCATGGCCTATATTTTCTTCCTTCTTTACTTCTTGTACACTAAGAAATGGAAGTTTCAATTTGGGATAATTGTTTTTGTAGCTTCTCTTATTCCTTTTGGAACCTTCTATTTAGATGCTAAGTACTTAAAGAAAATGTAAGCGCATAGCGCAAGTAAAAAGGGAGGTGTATTGACATTTCCCTTTTTATTTGTTCTTTATTTGATGTAAGGAATGTCTTTTACTAAAACGCTTATCGTCCGCAGTTATTCCTCCTTCTGGAATATAGCTTTCTATGGCATAGTAACTTTCATCTACTTCATCTCGTTTGTGCCTACTCTCTATTAACTGACCTTTTTCATTGTAGTAATATTCATTTATCCATACACCTGTAAGTTCCGCGTCAGGATCATAATTTCCGGTATAGTAGAGCCGTTCTGCAATTAGTTTACCTTTTTTATCATACGTGTAGGTAATGTATTTTATACCTTGGTCTCCAGTGGTTCCAAAGAAATCTTCTCTAATTAATCTTCTTTTTCTATTGTAAGTAGCCGTTGAAAAGTCACTTTGGTAGGCGTAACTCCTTGGAAGTTCTCCTTCGAACAAAGAATCTCCAAAACTATTGATGTAGAGTTCACCTGTTTTAGAAGAGATTTTTTCGTTTAGAAATGTTTTATGTAATGTTTTAGGTGACTTTCCTTCCAGTGTATAAAGTACCATCCCTTTTCCTTTGGAAAGTAGTACTGTGTCAGATTGCATGCCTAAAAAGTTCTCTGTTTTAATGTTTAAGCCCAATATTTTGGTGTTAAAACTACTATCTCCTTCGGCAGGAATGAAGAATTGATACTTAACGCTTTGCTGAAAAATGTTTTTACTTGAATAAACATCGTGCGTATCGATAAAACGTGGAAATAAAAAGTATTCGTTAGCAGTACTACCCAAGATTTCAGCTTCTGTGTTCACAGGGAAATAAAAAACACTATCTGATGAAATGCGGAAAGCCCCTTTGATGAAATTTTCATTTACAAAGAACATGGGAGGGGTGTTCTGTACGTAGTAATAGTAACAAGCTTCTCTTACATGTATACTCCTTAATTCCAGCGTGTCCAAGTAGGATTCTCCACTGAAGTTGTTTTGATTTTGATACACTGAAGTTGCACCAGGGGTTAAAACCAGAAAGTCTAAAAGGTCTATTTTGTTAACATTTCCTTGTCCCCACGCACTATGCGTAGTAAGCAGTATCGCAAAAAGAAAAGTTAAATGAAATTGAGGATATGTTTGCATAAAAAATAAGGCACTCTATTGAAAATGGAGTGCCTGTTAATGTTATTGATTTCCTTTGGCGTGATCCGCTAAAAACTGTGCTAAACCAGCATCGGTAAGAGGGTGCTTAGCCAATGCTAAAATTGATTTTAATGGAGCTGTAACAACATCAGCGCCTAACTCTGCACATTTAATTATATGCATAGGGTGGCGAACGGATGCCGCCAATATTTCTGTATCAAATAGATAGTTGTCGTAAATTCCGCGAATTTGTTCAACCAAATCAAGACCATTGTGAGAGATATCATCTAATCTTCCTAAAAATGGAGAGATATAGGTAGCACCTGCTTTTGCTGCCAATAATGCTTGACCTGCAGAAAAAATAAGTGTACAATTGGTTCTAATTCCTTTATTTGAAAAATGCTTAATGGCTTTTATCCCTTCTGTGGTCATAGGGATTTTTACAACGATATTTTTATGTAAAGAGGCCAATTCTTTACCTTCCTTCACCATTCCCTCAAAATCTGTAGCAATTACTTCAGCAGAAACATCACCTTCTACCGTATCACAAATTTCTTTGTAATGATTGAGGATGTTTTCTTGTCCGGTAATTCCTTCTTTTGCCATCAAGGATGGATTTGTGGTAACACCATCTAAAATACCTAGGTTATAAGCTTCTTTGATGTCTGCTAAATTGGCTGTATCTATAAAAAATTTCATATGTATCTTTTTTAGAAAGTTAAAACCTTTAATTGAAAATACATTTTCTTTTAGGTTAAAACATTGTTACTCTTATTCAGTAATTCTTTCTATTTCAGCTTCATCCCAGCGCTCTACACGTTTAACACCTTCCACAATTTCGAATTTTTGAATCAAAGATTCTAAGTGTTGTAAATCGTTTACATACACTTCAACCCATCCTTCAAATACACCATCATGAGAAGAGAAGGAGATAGATTTCATGTTCACACTGTGCTGATGAGAAATGATGTCGGTAATTTTATTCACCAATCCTAAATCGTCAATACCAATTAGTCTTAGTTTACCTATATGCTCTTTTACATCATCCAATTCCCATGTGGCAGGGATACAGCGATAAGCCATTTTACTCATCATGTTTTCTGCATTGGGACAATTGGTACGGTGAATTTTTAAACCTTCACTTATCGAATTAAAGGCAAAAATTGAATCTCCCGGTAGAGGGTTACAACATTTGGCATATTTGTAATCGAGGTCTACATTATTATTTCCGATAACAATGGTCTCTTTCGGGTTTAATGCTGGTTTGGGTTTAGGAGCCTCAGATTTTATTCCTTTTTTAGGTCGTTTTTTGTCTGATTTAAATATTCCGCCCTCTTGCGGTATTTCCTTCACTTTAGGAAGGTCTATTTTACCTTTAGCAATTTTAATGTAAAGTTCAGTGGCACCTGGTACTTTAAAGAAACGCTCTAAAGTGGTTACATTTTCACTCGTAAATTTAATGTTGTAATTCTTCAGTTTACGTTCTAGAATCTCTTTACCATTGGCAGCAATTTCTTTACGCTCGTCGTTTAAAGCATTTTTAATCTTTTGCTTAGCTCGGGCTGTGACTACATATTTTAACCATTCATCATTAGGCTTTTGCTTGGTAGAAGTAATAATTTCTATCTGATTACCACTTTTCAATTGATGACTTAAAGGAACAAGTTTATTATTCACTTTAGCACCTATACAAGTTAAACCAACCTGGGTGTGAATGTCAAAAGCAAAATCTAATATCGTTGCACCATTGGGTAATACGCGTAATTCCCCTTTTGGAGTAAACACATAAATTTCTTCACTGAAAAGATTGAGCTTAAAGTCGTTGATGAAGTCCATGGCATTCGTTGATGGATTTTCAATCAAGTCTCTAATTTCAGCTATCCATCTGTCAAATTTCGTGTCTCCGTTTTTTGACTCTTTATAATTGTAGTGTGCCGCTAAACCTTTTTCAGCAATTTCATCCATACGTTTAGAACGTATCTGAACTTCTATCCACCTCCCTTGGGGCGACATCACCGTAGTGTGCAAGGATTCATATCCATTGGCACGAGGTGTAGAAATCCAGTCTCTTAAACGATCTGGATTGGGTTGATAATAATCTGTAACGATAGAATAAACTCTCCAAGCATCCGGTTTTTCTAACTCTTCTGGAGTGTTTAGGATGATTCTAACGGCAAAAAGATCGTATACCTCCTCGAAGGGAATACCCTTATTCTGCATTTTCCTCCAAATGGAAGAAATAGACTTTGTACGCGCTTTGATTTCAAAGTCATAACCTTCTTTGGTTAAACTTTCTTTAATCGGTTGCATGAATCGGCGGATAAATCGATTTCGGGCTTCCTTACTCGATTTTAGTTTAGATTGGATTTCATTGTAAATGGGGGGATTCATGTATTTCAAACCTAAATCCTCCAATTCACTTTTGATAGAGTACAATCCTAACCTGTGGGCTAGAGGGGAGTATAAGAAATTGGTTTCAGATGCAATTTTCAACTGCTTATCCGGACGCATACTTTCTAAAGTACGCATGTTGTGGAGTCTGTCTGCCAATTTGATAAGAACAACCCTAAGGTCATCAGAAATGGTCAACACCATTTTTCTGAAGTTCTCGGCTTGTATAGAAACGTTTTCGTCAAATACTTCAGGAATTTTTGTTAAACCATCAATGATTTTTCGAGCCGTTCCTCCAAACAATTCTTCAATATCCTCTAGACTAATGTGGGTATCTTCTACTGTATCATGTAACAAGGCACACGCAATGGCAGTAGCCCCGAGTCCCATTTCTTCCGAACAAATTCTTGCTACGGCAATGGGGTGAAAAATATAAGGTTCACCCGATTTTCTACGCATGTCTTTGTGTGCTTCTACAGCAACATCAAAAGCTTTGCGTATCATCTTGTTTTCTTCCTTAGTTCCTTGCTTAAAGGTGCGCAATAAGCCCCTAAATGCATTGAGTATATCTTTTCTTTCCTTTTCTAAATCTATATTCCCAGCGTCCTCAGCCATACTTGTCAAATTATATACCTAAAATAGTAAGAATGTTAAACATGTGGAATCTAAAACCCATTAAAATAAAGGCTTTCCATGATTTTTTTTCCAACATACTTGTCAGGAAGTGATGGCTGGTCAATAGCTGGGAAAGAAGTTGTTGTATATTTCATTGAATATCTTTGGATTAGAATAGGTCAGTGTCTTGAAATAGAGAAATGTTATCTGGAAGATGCAAAGCTTCTTGCTTTCGTTTATTTTTGAAGGGATGAATAAGGGAATATCACTTGGTGAAGTACAACAGGTTTTTGGCGTATTAAATGTTTCAGAGGACGAGCTTAAATACTTGGCCTCTAAATTCGAACGTATAGAATTAAAAAAGGGAGATCATTTATTACGAGCTGGTAGTAGAGTAGAGCACACTTACTACCTCTATGAAGGGTGTATGCGAACTTATTTTATTGATGATCAGGGAAAGGAACATACCTTTCAATTTGCTGTAGATGATTGGTGGACATCCGATTATAATGCATTGCTGAAAAAAGAACCTGCCATGATGAATATTGAGGCATTAAAAGACACTACACTTTTTTCATTAAGCATGCATGATTTGGAAGAAACCTGTGATAAGATTCGACCAGTGGAACGATTTCATAGGATGAAATTACAAAGAGCTTTTGCTTCTTTTCAAAGGAGGATAATGCAAAACCTATCTAAAACCGCTAGGGAGAGATATATAAACTTTCTAGCTTCTTACCCGGATATTGAGAGAGAAGTAAAGAATTACCATATCGCATCTTATTTAGGAATAACCTCAGAGAGTTTGAGTAGAATTCGAAGAGAAATGTCACGTAAAGACAAGCCTTAGACCATTTCTTATCATAGGTCAATTTTTTAATTCTTCCTTGCCACGATCTTTGTGTCAAATAATCAAAGAGACATGGAATTAATTGAAAAATTAAATTGGAGATATGCCGCAAAGGCAATGAATGGAAATCAAATTTCACAAGAAAAAGTAGATAATATTATCGAAGCTATTTCATTGGCACCAACTTCTAGTGGATTGCAGCCTTTTGAAGTTGTTGTTGTAACCAACCAAGAGGTCAAGGATAAAATCAAAGCGGTAGCTTGGAACCAATCTGTTGTTTCTGATTGTTCTCATTTATTGGTGTTTGCTGCATGGGATACATATACAGCAGATCGAATCAATTACATGTTTGATTTAACCAATGAAGTAAGAGGATTTAAAAATGAAGGATGGGAAAATTACAGACAACAGTTATTGTCTTCATATGTTCCTCGTCCTGCACAGGAGAATTTTGAGCACGCTGCAAGACAAGCATACATCGCGTTTTCTCAAGCTATTGCAGCAGCGGCCTTTGAAGGAGTAGATGCAACACCAATGGAAGGGTTTGATACAGCAGCTGTAGATGAAATTTTAGGATTAGAAGCCAAAGGATTAAAGAGTTGTGTAATGTTACCCTTAGGATACAGAGATGAAGAAAACGATTGGTTGGTAAACCTTCCTAAAGTAAGAAAGAGCAAAGAAGACTTATTGATTAAAGTTGACTAAACCGCGTTGAATAAATAATTGTTCAACAAAAAATCCCCGATGCAAACACATCGGGGATTTTTTTATTCTATTAATGGATTATTTTGCAGGAAGTACTTTAGTAGCAACTTCTCCAAATCCGATTTTAACATCTCCATTCATACAAGTACCTCTCATGGTAACTGTATCGTTGTCTTGGATGAATTTACGCTCAGAACCATCTTTCATTGGAATTGGTTTTGTTCCTCTCCAAGATAATTCTAACATAGAACCGTAAGAGTTTTCTTCTGGTCCAGAAATCGTTCCTGAAGCCATCATATCTCCACAGTTAATGTTACATCCATTTACTGTATGGTGCGCTAACTGCTGCGCCATGTTCCAGTACATGTGCTTGTAGTTAGAATTACATATCACAGTTTCTTCACCGTTCTCAGGAGTAATAGCTACCTCTAAGTTGATGTCGTAATGGTGTTGTCCTTCATATTCCAAGTAAGAAAGTACTTTTGGATCTTGCTTTGGACCATCTAATTTGAAAGGCTCCAATGCATCCATAGTAACAATCCAAGGTGAAATTGAAGAAGCAAAGTTCTTCGCCAAGAATGGTCCTAATGGAACGTACTCCCAAGTTTGGATATCACGTGCAGACCAGTCATTGAATAGACACATACCAAAGATGTAATCTTCAGCTTCTGCAGTTGAAATAGAGTCTCCTAATGGTTTCCCGTCGAAAGTTACAAATGCCATTTCTAATTCGAAATCTAACAATCTACATGGAGCGTAGATAGGATCTGCATCTTTATCTGGTCTAATTTGTCCTTTTGGACGGTGTATGCTTTCTCCTGAAACAATGATAGAGCTAGAACGACCGTGGTATCCAACAGGAATCCACAACCAGTTTGGCAATAATGCATTGTTAGGGTCTCTAAACATTGTACCTACATTCGTTGCGTGATCTCTAGAAGAGTAGAAGTCAGTATAATCACCTACTTGCACAGGCATTAACATTTCTACTGCATCTGCTTCAATTAAAACTTGACCAACATGGTGCTCGTTTCCTGAAAGATCGTTGTGATCTGTAGCTAATAATTTAGAAATTCTATTTCTTAAATCTCTTGTTGCAGCTTTCCCTTTTTTCATCATTGGGTTTAAGCTGTCTGTATCAAAATCTTCTAAGTCGAATGGCAAATTATCCAAATAACCTAAAACATAAAGTGTTTTTAAATCCAAAACAAAATCACCGATACGCGTACCTACACGTGGCGTTAAGTTTCCTGTTTTAAAAACTCCAAAAGGAATGTTTTGGATAGGGAAGTCAGATCCTGCAGGAACTTCTACCCATGATTTTAACGAAGGATTGTTTGCTTGTATCATATGTATATACTATTGAAATAATGGTAATCCACTCATTAATGAATGTACCTTTGTTTTAATTAGTGCTAATTTTTCATCATCAGTAGCATTGCAAATAGCTTCATCTAAGTATTCAACTATTGTAGCTATACTATCTTCTTTCATTCCTCTTGTTGTAATAGCAGAAGTTCCCACGCGGATACCAGAGGTAACGAATGGTGATTCTGTATCAAAAGGAACCATATTTTTATTTACAGTAATCTCAGCTTTACCTAAAGCGATTTCAGCATCTTTTCCTGTAATGTTTTTCGCTCTTAAATCAATTAACATAGAGTGGTTGTCTGTACCACCTGAAATGATTTTATATCCTCTTTTAACAAGTTCGTCAGCCATAACAGAGGCGTTCTTAATTACTTGTTGAGCGTATGCTTTGTAATCGTCTGATAATGCTTCACCGAAAGCAACTGCTTTTGCAGCGATAACATGCTCTAATGGACCACCTTGTGTTCCAGGGAAAACAGCTGCATCTAACAAGCTTGCCATAGAACGTGGGTTTCCATTTTTCCATTTAATTCCAAATGGGTTATCAAAGTTCTTACGCATCATAATGATACCACCTCTTGGTCCACGTAAAGTTTTGTGCGTAGTTGAGGTAACGATATGGCAGTGCTCTAATGGGTCTGTTAATAATCCTGCTGCGATTAATCCAGCTGGGTGAGAAATATCTGCTAACACCAAAGCTCCAACTTCATCGGCAACCTTTCTAATTCTTGCATAATCCCAATCTCTTGAGTATGCAGAAGCTCCACAGATGATTAGTTTTGG
This sequence comes from Lishizhenia sp., assembly GCF_033720595.1. GTDB lineage: Bacteria > Bacteroidota > Bacteroidia > Flavobacteriales_D > Crocinitomicaceae > Lishizhenia. Next base: position 18,090 of record NZ_JAWWCF010000031.1, read on the forward strand.
CTTTTCAGCGCGAGCTTTTTCTTCTAAAGTTTCGTAATCAATGGTTCCAGTTTCTTCTTTTACACCATAGAAGTGAGGTTCATAAAATTTACCTGAGAAGTTTACTGGAGAACCGTGTGTAAGGTGACCACCGTGTGAGAGGTCAAATCCTAATATTTTATCTCCAGGTTGCAAACATGCTAACATTACAGCGGCATTGGCTTGTGCACCAGAGTGTGGCTGTACGTTGGCCCATGTAGCACCAAATAATTTACACAATCTATCAATGGCAAGTTGTTCAACTTTATCAACAACCTCACATCCTCCGTAGTAACGCTTTTCAGGTAATCCTTCTGCATACTTGTTTGTAAGGATAGATCCCATTGCTTTAAGTACTTCATCACTTACATAGTTTTCAGAAGCGATAAGTTCTATACCATTTGTCTGACGAGCTCTTTCGTCTTCAATGAGTCCAAATATTTCAGTGTCCTTCACCATTTCTTAATTGTTTTTTTTATATATCATTTTTAACCCATCTAAAAGTGGAGTAGTGGGTTTGTAATTCACGAGTTCTTTTAATTTTTTAGAGCTTCCTACTCTACGTTCAACTTCATAGTCGTAACGTTTTCTAGGAGCATCTATATAGGCAATCTTAGAATTTGACCCTGTAATCTCTAAAATATTTTCTGCCAGCGTTTTAATGTTCCATTCTTCCTCATTGGCAATATTCACAATATGATAACCTTTCGTATCCATTAGGCGAACACAAGCTTCTATGGTATCATCTATATAAGTGAAGTCTCTGGTTTGCTCACCATTTCCGTAAACGGTAATTTGTTCACCTTTTTGAGCTTGTTCAAAGAAACGAGGGATCACCATTCTGTTGTCTTGGTTATCCCCATAAACATTGAAAAATCTTAACGAAACAGCTTCTAAGCCCTTTTCGTCATGATGAGAGGCCAGGTAAATTTCATTGTACCTTTTAGCCATGGCATAGGAAGTTCTAGGGTCTACGAGTATCTCTTCAGACAATGCATTTTCAATGGCTGAATGTCCGTATATTCCTGAAGTAGAAGCATACAATATTTTCTTGATATTGTTCTCCTGGGCTGCAGCAACAACGTTTCGTGTACCTATTACTTCAACATCCATTGTCTCTACAGGATTGTCTGCCACTACGTCTACACCTAGCACAGCTGCAAAATGATAGATGATATCTACACCTTTTGAGGCCGTATTTACGATGGAGTAGTTTCTGACATCTCCTTTAATAAAGTGTATCTTTTTGAATATTTCAGGGTCTATTTTATTTCCTCTCAGTAAATTATCGAGTACAGTAACGTCATGACCATCGTTTACTAATCTTTTACAAAGATTACTACCAATAAATCCTGCGCCTCCTGTTATTAATATTTTCATAGTGTTGTATTTCCCGAGAAAGAAATTTGAACCTAAGTTTTACTTTTTGCAAAAGTACTTAAATTAAATATCTTCTCAAGTGTGTTAAGCGATGTGTCTGTTTATTTAATTCTTGGGAGTAGATACCTTCTTCATTGAGACTTTCAATTTTCACTCTACCGCTTGCGTGAATAATTTTGTTTTCTTCTAGAACAATTCCTACATGAGTTACTTTATCCTTGCTGTTTGAAAAGAATGCGAGGTCTCCCACTTGTAATTCATCAAATTCGACAGCAGTACCTTGCGTTACTTGCATACTAGCGTCTCTGAGTAATTCTATTCCAAACTCTCTTAGAACCGCTTGGGTGAATCCGGAACAATCAATTCCAAATTGCGTTCTGCCACCCCATAAATAAGGAGCATTTAAGAACTCCATAGCAACATCACCAATACTTTGATGGGTAGAAGGACCGTTGTTTTGGGTGATTTTCTCAAAACTGTATTGATCTACCTCAAAGTTTTGAAGACTTTCATTGAGCATGGAACCTTTTAAAGTTTGAATAGGACCAATGGGTGTATTGTACGTAAGAAGTGCACTTTTTTGTCTTTTCCCTTCTTGTAAAATTTTTTGTTTGGCGAGATCACTAATGGTAAAGATTTGTTTGAAATCTA
>NZ_JAWWCF010000032.1:0-19860 GCF_033720595.1 Lishizhenia sp.
AATTAGATGTGGTAGATGTTTCCAATCCTGCCAATCCAATATTGAAAAGTTCTTTTAGTCTTACTAATCCACATGGATTAGGAGTAAATGGAGATGTTCTCTTTGTGTGTGATGGTAGCGATGGATTGAAAGTTTTTGACAATACTGATCCATTGGTTGTGGGAGATCATTTAACACAAAGCTTTTCAACAATTCAGGCAATTGATATCATTCCATTGGGTAACCTAGCCATCGTGTTAACAAAAGACGGAGTGTATCAGTACGATTGCACAGATGTACAGAATATTCAATACTTAAGTCAAATTCAATAATCCTTAAAAACGAAAGATCATGCAACGAATTATTTTAATCATATTCCTATTTCTTTTAGGGCTGAGTGCGCAAGCACAAGAGATGTTGACTTCCAAGAAATTTGATTTTGTTTCTTCTATTAACACAGGAGTGAACACAGATTTTTACAACTCTAACTTTTCGATGGCAGTTACCAATGGTGTAATTATGAACCAACGCTATATGTTGTCTTTGGGTCTAGGTATAGAAGGCAATCAGACAGGTACGCAGTTGCCTATGTTTTTTGAAGGTAAATACTTGTTTTTGAAAAATAGAAAGAAGACGCCTTTTATCTCCGTTACTTCAGGGTATTTACAACCTTTGTATAGAAATTATTGGCAAAATGTACAAGGTGGTTTTACTGCCGGTGCACAGATTGGGTTTCAGAACTTCTTTAGCGATCATGTAGGAATTTCAACTAGTGTAGGGTACAGGTATTGGAGACAAAGAGGAGAGCAAAATTATTATTACTACGATATTATGCCGTTTTATGGTAATGGGGCGTACATTTATATATCCAATCGATTTGAAGTAAGATTGGCGCTTCTTTTCAAATAATAGGACTACGAAAAAGACCCCTTATACAGAACAAGAGCTCGTTGTGGCGTGTCAGAAAGGCAAGCTAAAAGCACAGCGAGAATTGTATGACAGATATGCATACATGATGAAAGGGGTATGTCTAAGATATGCCAGGGATGTCTCTGAAGCAGAGGATTATTTGCAGGAGGCATTTCTTCGGGCATTTAAGTCTATACATCAATTAAACCCTTCAGGGAATCTAGGCGCTTGGTTGAGGACCATAGCAGTAAATGTAGGACTGGAGATGTATAGAAAAAATAAAGCGATTGACTTGAGGCTTGAAAACTATAAGCATATACAAGGTAATAGTGTAGACCTAGAAACTGCGTTTGAAAAAATGGCTTTGGAAGATCTGGTGAAGAAAATACAGCGATTACCCTTGGGTTATAGAACGGTTTTTAACTTATATGCTATTGAAGGATTTAACCATGAAGAAATAGCGCAGAAATTAGAAATCTCAGCCGGAACATCTAAATCTCAATACAGTAGAGCAAGGAGTCTATTAAGACAATGGATAGAAGAGGAAGAAGAGAATGAAAAAAATCAAATGAATTATGCAAAAGGATAGAGGTTTACAAGATCGCTTTGCGGAATTCGGAGCGCAGCCTACTCAACAAGTTTGGACAAATCTGGAGGCGGAATTGACGCGCAAGAAGAAAAGACGTGCGGCTCTATTGTGGTGGACAGGAATTTCTTTTGGTACTTTGTCTATTTTATTGGTACTCCTATTTGTGAATACACTTTCATCTACAATTGATTTAAAGAATTCTGCGGTAGCAGAAGTTGAGCAAGAAAGCGAAGTAACACAAGAGAAAATTGACTTTTCTGAAATAGAGGAGAATGAGCCCAAATCAACATTTGAAAAAGATAATGGTGCGGTTCCAAATAAGGAGGTTTTTGACCAAAGAATTGCTACCTCAAAGCGTACGTCACGTTCTAATCTTACAAGGGAAGAAGAGGTGCTTATACAGAAAATTCTTGCTCCAAAGCGCACCCTAGAACCAGATACTGCGCATATTGTTGAGATTGTGGATCCTCTTTTACCTCAAGAAGACAGCCTCTTAAGAAAAAAAGAAGAGAAGGAAGCGCTAGTTGTTTTTTCTAATGCTGAAGATTCAATTGAGTTAGATAGTCTTTATCAAAATGTTGTTGCTGATAGCGTAGAACCTGTACATATTGTTGAACAGGAGAAGGAATTACTGCCGAGTAAATGGTCATTCGGTGTGCATGTAGGTGGAGCGTACGATTATAGATCTGTTGATGACCAGGTGTATGCCACCGATGCTTCGTTGGTTAACAATCCGGCATTGAATAATGAGTATTATGTTGTTGATCAGGTTGCTCGTTTTAATAACCGATTCAATGTGACCTTATCTGCACGCTATGATTTAACTTCTAGATGGCGTATTTCTACTGGTTTGGGTTATGGTCAATTTGTTGAAAATGTTTCTGGAACAGAAGAGGCATTCAATTCTTACGGAATACATGGCCATACACTTAATCAGAATGTACAAGTGAATTTTAGTTTCTTGAATAAACCTAAGCTGGGTGCTTATACTGGAGTTGCTTATACCAATTCTTTCTTCATATCTCCCACGCGTACAGGTTATGTAGGAAGCGCACAGTTCCAAATGGGAATGTCGTATAAATTTAGTCCACGCTTTTCTATTGAATTAGAACCTTACCTACAGTATTACAGATTTGGTCAGGAAATAGAAGGACTATATGGTAACGCTTTGGTAGGTGCTCAAGTAGGATTTGTATTCAGACCGCTAGAATAAAATTTTCAAACAGGGATGGGATGGAAATGAGCTGAAGCAAAGTAGCATGAAACTTACTTTGAAAAGGCGACTAAAGAAGCTTTTGAAATGTATAGTTGAATGAGACTTTGGGAAGTGAATTGAAAGTACAGCCCGGCTGTTTGCCTAAGCATCTAAACGATAAGAAAAGAAAAAACGGGGTCACATTTAATGCGACCCCGTTTGTGTTTTTTAGTGATGATTTCATAACCTTTCGATAACGCCGGCAGCACCTTGTCCGGTACCTACACACATGGTTACAATACCATATTTCTCCTTGCGTTTCTTCAATTCGTTCATCATTTGAACCGTTAATTTAGCTCCTGTACAACCCAGCGGGTGCCCCAAACTAATAGCTCCACCGTTTACATTAACAATTTCTTTATCCAATCCAGCTTCGCGAATAACGGCCAAAGATTGAGAAGCAAAAGCTTCGTTTAATTCGTACAAACTGATGTCAGATTTTTGTAATCCTGCTTGTTTGATAGCTGCTGGAATAGCATCCACCGGACCTATACCCATGATTCTTGGCGGAACACCCACTACAGAATAAGAAGCCAAACGCGCTACGGGTTCTAAACCTAGTTCTTTTACCATACGTTCTGACATCACCAAACAAAAGGCAGCACCATCTGAAGTTTGCGAAGAGTTACCCGCAGTAACCGATCCACCCTGTGCGAAAACAGGACGTAATCTTCCTAAAGCTTCCATAGATCCTCCCGGACGTGGTCCTTCGTCTGTATCAACCGTATAGGTTTTAACCTGACGTTTTTCGTTTTGATCTAAGAAGATGTGTTCTACTTCAATGGGAACGATATCGTCTTTAAATCTACCTGTTTTGATAGCCTCCAAAGCTTTGCGGTGAGATTCTAAAGCAAAGGCATCTTGCTCTTCTCTCGAGACTTTAAATTCATTGGCAACGGCTTCTGCTGTGAGTCCCATTCCCCAATACCAGTCTGGGTTTTTCTTCGCCACTTTTGCGTTGGGAACAATTCTCCATCCTCCCATGGCCATTACCGACATGGATTCAACTCCACCGGCGATAATACAATCTGCCATTCCTGCATTGATTTTTGCAGTTGCCATGGCTATCGTTTCTAATCCAGAAGAACAATATCTGTTTACGGTAACTCCTGGTACTTTATCCGTTCCGAGTCCCATTAATGAGATCATTCTTCCCATGTTTAACCCTTGCTCAGCTTCGGGTGTAGCGTTCCCAACAATTACATCGTCCACACGTGCGGGATCTAATTGCGGAACTTCTTTTAAAATGTGTTTGATCACATCCGCCCCCAAATCATCGGGTCTGTAAAAGCGGAAACCACCTTTGTTGGCTTTCCCAACTGCGGTTCTATATCCTGTTACTATGTATGCGTTCATGTTTTTTAAAGATTTTTAGACTTTTAGACCGTTAGACAATTAGATTTTGTTTAACGAGATGCTAAAAGATCTTATCATTTTTTGAATTTCTTCTACTTTCTCTTGTACTTCATTAATTTCTATATCATAGAGTCTATGAATCAAGAAAAGCTGAGTTTCAAGCTCAAAGGCAGAAGAGATACTTATATTTAGAAAGTGAATAAAACTTTTGTTAGAGTCACGACCAGAGCCTTCGGCAATATTGGATGGAATAGAAACAGCACATCTGTTTAATTGTGGCTTTAAATTGAAATCTTCTTGACTTGGTAATGACTTTGTTATTGTATAGATTTCCTCTACCAAATCCATTGATTTTTGCCAGATTTTCAATTCTTTGTACCTATGTTTCTTCATCTCTAAAGGTCTAAATGTCTAACACTCTAAACGTCTAAGCTTAATTTCTAAGAATTTTACCTTTTTTCACCATGCTCTCTAAACGTTCTAGTGTTTTACGTTCGGCGCAGAGTTCTACGAAGGCTCTTCTTTCTAAGTCGAGGAGATATTGTTCAGAAACTTGAACGCGCTCGGAGATGTCACCCCCACACATTACAAAACCTAGTTTTTCTGAGATGAGTCTGTCGTGTTCTGAGATGTAGTTCCCAGACTGCATTGAGTCAGCTCCTACATAAACAATTCCTAATCCTTCTTGACCAAGGATGGTGATGTTTTTCTCTTTTGGAGGGGCTACATAACCTTTGTTGGCTAAGCCTAAACAAGCTTCTTTAGCACGTGTTAATTGCAATTCTCTCGACATTACATATTCGTCTTGTCCTCTTCTTAAGTAACCCAATTCAAAGGCTTCTTCTGCAGAGGTAGCAACTTTGGCTTGACCAATCGTTAAGAAACGTTCACGCATTTTGTTGATGCGAATGTCACCTTCTGATAACTCTTCAGAGAGTCTTTTTACAAACTCTTTGGTACCACCACCACCAGGAATAACACCAACACCGAATTCAACCAACCCCATGTATAGTTCTGCATGGGCTACAACTTTATCCGAATGCATAGATAATTCACATCCTCCACCTAAAGCCAGGTTATGAGGAGCAACAATTACAGGGATATCACTATAACGCACACGCATCATAGTATCTTGGAAAGTTTTTACGGCGAAGTTTAATTCGTCGAAATCTTGTTCCACCGCCATCATAAAGATCATTCCAACATTAGCTCCGGCGCTAAAGTTTTGACCTGTATTTGAGATTACGAGTCCCTTGTATTCTTTTTCGGCAATGTCAATAGCTTTGTTAATTCCTTCAATCACTCCACCGCCTATGGTGTTCATTTTTGTGTGGAATTCTAAGTTTAAGATACCGTCTCCTAGATGAACTAAAGTTGCATCGCTGTTTTTCCAAACTGTATTCTCTTCGCGCAAAGCATCGAGAATAACCATGTTTTCTGTACCCGGAATGGTTTTGTATGCTTTAGCAGCGATGTCGTAGTACAACTTGCTTCCTTTATCATTTTTGTAGAAAGAAGTAATACCTGCGGCTTTCATTTCTTCTACCCAAGCTGCAGCTTTATGGTTTTCTTTAGCAATTAATTCTAATCCTTTGTCTAAACCAATTAAATCCCACGTTTCGAAAGGACCTAATTCCCAACCAAAACCTGCTTTGATAGCATCGTCGATTTTGTAGAGGTCATCAGATATTTCTGGAATTCTATTGGTTACGTAAGCAAATAGACCGGCGAAAGTTTTTCTGTAGAACTCACCTGCTTTGTCCATTCCTTGGAACAACATTTTTGTACGTTGTTTCAAATCGTCTATGGGTTTTGCCATAGCTAGCGTAGGGAAGTTTACAGTTGCTTTTTCTCTATATTCTAAAGTGTTGAGATCTAATGAAAGAATGTTTTTCTTTCCATTTTCATCTACTACTTTTTTGTAGAAACCTTGGTTGGTTTTAGATCCTAACCAGTTGTTCTCAACCATTTTTGAGATATAGTCAGGAAGGTTAAATAGATCTCTGGCTTCGTCGTTTGGACAATTTTCTTTGAGTCCATTTGCTACATGTACCAAAGTATCTAACCCAACTACATCACAGGTTCTAAAAGTGGCAGATTTTGGTCTACCCAATATTGGACCTGTCAATTTATCTATCTCCTCTATATTCATGTCCAATTCCTTAACGGCATGGAAAAGTGACATAATAGAGTAGACCCCAACTCTGTTGGCAATAAATGCAGGAGTGTCTTTACATAATACTGTTTTCTTACCTAAGTATTTTCTACCATATTCCATAAAGAAGTCAACCACCTCTGGCGCTGTTTCTTTGGTTGGAATAACTTCAAAAAGTTGTAAATACCTTGGAGGGTTGAAGAAGTGAGTTCCACAGAAATGTTTCTTGAAATCATCGCTTCTGCCTTCTAACATCAGGTGAATAGGAATACCGGAGGTGTTGGAAGTAATTAAACTACCTGCTTTACGGTGTTCTTCAACTTTTGCAAATACTTGTTGTTTGATGTCTAATCTTTCGATAACCACTTCTATGGTCCAATCACAATCTTTGATTTGATGAAGATCGTCTTCGAAGTTTCCGGTTTTTATTCTTCCGGCGAAAGACTTGCTGTAGATAGGTGAAGGATTGGACTTGAGGGCGAAAGTAAGTGAATCATTGACAATTCTGTTTCTTACTTTTTTGTCTTCGAGGGTTAATCCTGATTTTTGTTCTTTTTCGTTGAGTTCTTTGGGTACGATATCGAGCAAAAGAACATCTAGCCCGATGTTAGCAAAGTGACATGCTATTCGGGAGCCCATGACTCCCGAACCAAGCACCGCAACTTTGCGAATGTGTCTATTCATAGTTTTAACGTTTTAGAAAAATCTTATCATATTTCTAAGCTCTTCTTCAACAGTTAAATCAATTTTGTCCATTACTTCAAAAAATACCTTCAATTTTCCTTTTGGAATGCGTTCGTAGAGTTTCTCGTTGAATTCTAACACCACATTTTTGGCAAGTCTTCGTTGTTCAACTCCTTCCGGCGTTAGGAAAATCAGTACTTTCCTTTTGTCTAATTTATCGGCCTCTCTGTAAATCAATCCCCTCGTCTCCATTGTTTTTAAGGTTCTTGATAAACTTGTAGGCTCCATTCCCATTCTTGGTCCTAGTTGAGTACTTGGCGTACCTTCTTTATCAACAATCAATAAAATAAAACCTATGGAAATGGTCATGTCGTGTACCGAGGCTTTCTGATTATACATCCTCGATATTTTATGCCACGCATGACGTATGCTAAAATCGATTTTCTCTTCTGTTTTAGAATTACTCATTTCTATCATTTAAATATAGGAAAATATTCTAAGCACGCACAATAAAATTGCGAATTTTACCATGTGCAAAAAGCCATTACTTTTTCCTTGCAGAATGTATTTGTAGTAGTAATACACTCATAAGTTAATAAAATTAATTAGTGTATTGGTAAATAATCGTTAGAAGTAATAGATTAACGATTTAAAACGAGTTGTAAAATTTACCAAATATTTTCTGAAACATGCACAGTTCCCTTAAACAAAGCTACCACTTTTCCAGTTTGATTGGTAACCTTTACTGTGTATATCCCTAACCTTTTGCTTCTGTTTTCTTCACTGCATACCGCGGTTAATTTATCCCCGGTGAAACAAGGTCTAGTATGAGAAATAGAGGTTTCAATACTCACACATTGAAAACCGTAGGTATTGGAAGCAAAAGCAAGGGCACTATCTGCTAATGCGTACGATAGTCCCCCATGTGCAATATTAAATCCGTTGACAAAATCTTTGGTTACCTCCAATTCAAGTGTACAACTTCCTTTGGCAATAGCAATTAACTTCATTCCCAATAATTGAGAGAAGGCATCTTCTTGCAGCATTAAGTTTACAATTTCTTGGGGCGACTTCATCTTATGCAATGGCTTTGTTCATTAATCCAATCATAGCTGTTGAAACGATAAACAATTGTGTAGCTGTTTCATCATCTAAACTTGTACCGTCATCATCTGCCATTTCTATTTCGTTGGCCATAAAGGCAATTAAATTTGGCTGGTTGGTAATGGCTAGAATTAAATCAATATCCTCTTCATCCATGTATTCCTCTAAAACTTGAGAAAATTCGTCTTGAAAAGCATCGATATCTTCATTTGTAATTCTTTTAACCTTTACACCTTGCTGCGCAAAAGCCTCGAAATAAATGTTGAAGTAGTAAATGATTAACCCTGTAAGCGTATCATTTTCGAACTCCATACCTGCAGACATAGCGTAACCTAAAAAGTCCTGCTGTGCTAAGCCATAGGTTTCAGAGATTTTCTCTAAACCATCGTCGTCTAAATTGTCTATTTTGTTTACCGCCTTTTCAATGTTGGCAATTGTAATCTGTTGCATATATTATTTGTTGAATGTTGCTTTTAGACTTAAATCTAAAGAGCTTATTGAATGTGTTAGGGCTCCAGAAGAAATGTAGTCTACTCCTGTTTCACCATAAGCACGTATGTTATCTATTGTAATTCCTCCTGATGCTTCTGTTTCATATTGCTCAGGAATAGTTGGAAGTATAGCTTTAATCTCTTCAGGTGTGAAGTTGTCTAACATAATTCTGTCGATTCCACCTACTGCCAATACTTCTTCCAATTCTTTGGTGTCTCTTACCTCAACTTCTATCTTAAGGTCTTTCCCTGTTTGTTGCAAGTAATCTTTGGCACCTTTAATGGCTTGAGCAATTCCACCTGCATAATCGATGTGGTTGTCTTTGATCATAATCATGTCATACAACCCAAATCTATGGTTGTAACCACCACCAATTTTAACAGCCCATTTTTCCATGGCACGTATACATGGTGTAGTTTTTCTTGTGTCTAACAATTTCGTATCGCAGCCATCTAAAATTTGTACAATTTTGTTGGTGTGTGTCGCGATTCCACTCATGCGTTGCATGAAGTTTAGTACCAAACGTTCTGTAGATAATATAGAGCGAGAGCTTCCTTCTACGGTTAAAATAATATCACCTTCTTTAATTGCTTCACCATCATGAATGAAAACTTCAACTTTTAAGTTGGGATCAAAGCGATGAAAAATACGTTCCGCTAATTCAACACCTGCCGCAATTCCATGATCTTTCACCAGTAATTTCGCTATTCCCGTTGCGCTTTCGGGAATAGTAGATAGTGAGGAATGGTCTCCATCCTGGAGATCTTCTCTCAATGCAAAATCGATTATTTCATCTATCATGCCCCAAAGATATACATCTCTAGGAAATATGATAATCTATTTGAGAGGATAGCTGTTGATATTCATCAGCATTTTATTGGTTGTAGAGGCGTAGTTTTGTATTACCATCCCACGCGGTACGGTATTGTCTGAGTCCAAATTCAACATCTCCGTTTACGATAGATCCATCGTACAAAGAGAATTGAGCATCAGAACAAGGGTCGTCTAATACTAAAAAGTTATCTGGGTTTACAACTAAACCTGTATCACAATCTGCAGCGTTTGCGGTGGTTGACATTCTATCAAAACATACAAATTCATTCGGTCCTCTACGGTATACAATCAGTCCTTTAATACCACCCAATACATAAGCATATCCGCTAACCGATTGTAAGGAAGAATAGGAAGGAAGGGTAAGGTTTATCTCTGTATCAAAAGGTAAACTTGGAACAGGGTGGTTTTTGGTTTTGTTACACGCAAAACTCACACCAATTACCAAAATAAAAGCAACAACAGATTTCATGTTCTAATTTTGTTCAAAGTTAACGGATTTGAAGCGATTATATTGTCTCAAGGCGCCATATCCTGAAAAGCAGTCCTGTTAAACCAGTTTTGTTGCCAAGCTTCTTCTACAATTCGTTCCAAACGAGGTTTGAATATTTGCATTAAGTTATTCCCCGAAATCCATTTTAATGCATCCTCGTATTGCCTGAACATACCCACAAAAAAGTTGTCATTCTTTATGACGCGAGTGGAGGTGTAGGTTTGTGCTACTTCTATGGCGTAGAGCATAATATCTGCAATTTTATCTGGAGACATTTCTAAACTCTGAAAGTGTTTAATCAACTTGGTGGCTGTAGTTCTTCTGAGTTTTGCCCTTCGTTTGGTAGTAGGGAAGTACTCCTTGCTGATTTTTACTCGAGCATCTTCAATGAGTTTATCTTCCCTCGGGTTGAAGGCAAAATTGAAATATGTTTTTACGGGTTTAAATTTCTCGTAGAGCTCAATAATTTGTTCGCGGAGTTGTTCCTCGTTGAGGTCTTGTAAATGCTTTTTTAATTTGGCTTTACTCATATTCCTATTCTTAATTCAATGCGTGTTCCCATGGGTTCTCCATTTTCCACCTTGTCGATAATGGCAAATAATGGTTTGTCGTTTTGATGCTGATCCAATATAGATAGTCGCTCCTGGGTTACCTGTAAGGCAAGTGACTTGTGGAGGTGATCTACTTGACTTTTTGTGGATTGTGACTTTTGCCTACCACAACCATTATCGTCTATGGTAATTAAAATGTTATTCTCCGTTTCTAATTTCACCTCAATGGCTATATGGGGAGCTCTTTTTAGATGTTTGAAACCATGGATGATAGCGTTTTCTATAAAAGGTTGAATGAGCAATGGGGGAATGATTTCCTCATCTGTATCTAGCTCATCATCCACCTCAATGGTATAGGTGAAATCCAAAGATTTGATGAGTTGCTCTAATTTCATGTAGTGCTCAACGGTGTTCAATTCTTCTTCAATACTGATGTATTTTTCACGAGAATTCTCTAGGATGGAACGCATCAACTTAGCGAATTTCGCAATTACCAAACGCGCTTTATTTTTGTCGTCTTTAATAATTTGTTCTTGGATAGATTGCAGTACGTTGAATACAAAGTGTGGATTCATTTGTAAGCGCAAAGCTTTTTGCTCTAATTCCACAAGGTTGCGTTCCATTTCTAATTTTTCTTTCAGCGCCTCGTTGTTTTTTCTCAACCTAGCCAAAGCAATTCTAAAGATGAGGTAGAAAAATCCTACTATGCCCAGAACTATTAAAACAATGAACCACCATGCAGAATAGAAGGGCGGAGTGATGATGAGGCGTATACTCCGTACGGGTGTCCAAGCTTGAGAGTTTCCCGTTTTGTAGCGCAATATGTAATCTCCAGGAGGGAGGTTATTGAACAGTATTGTGTTTCTTTTGGTAATCGGCGCCCACATCTCATCATAGCCCTCTAAAAAGTGCGTGAAATTTGCACCTTGAGCAGTAGATAGGTCAAGCGCTTTTAATTCAATCTCTATGGGTTTTTTATCGAAAGGAAGAATAAGGCTGTCTGTTTCTTGCAATCCGTCTTTTACAAAATAGAAATACTCAGTTTGCTCAATGGGCACATAGCCAATGCGAATATCTTTTACCTTTAAAAGCGGTGCAATTTTCTTTTTGTTATAGGACTTTTTCGCGTATTTCTCTATTCCTTTTACTGTTCCAAACCATAAGTTACCATTAGGGTCCAAATCCACGGCATTTCTTGTCGTTTCCAAACCTTGAAATCCTTCTCTCGGACCGTAATGTTGAAAGTTCGGAGCACCAAAAAATGAACTGATTTTATCCAAACCTTGTTCTGAACCAACCCATACATTTTCGTCTTTATCTACCTCTACTTGGTAAATGTTTTCTGAACTCAAACGTGGATTGCTTTTCCATTTTAATAAATGAATTCCTTGCACTGTATAGAGTCCACTGGAGGTACCCAGTATGGGTGTTGATTTATGGAAGCCAATAGAACGTATATCAAGATCTTGGGTGTTGTCTATGTACGTGAGCTGATTGGACGTCATTTTAGCCAATCCTTTTCGTTCATCAATAAACCATAGGTTCCCTTCAGGATCAAACTCAAGTAAGAGAATATTTTGTCCTGTTTTATCGAATAATAATTCAATTCTTTCAAACCGCAGACTGCGTTTAGATCCCGATAACCTTGCTTTTAGTATCCCCTTGTTATTCGTCGCTACATAGATTTCATTCTTATGTATTTTAAGATCATTGACGTTTAAAAGTTGATAATCTGTTTTAATACGCTGAAAAGTAAATCTACCGTTGTAGAAACTAACATATGCCAGTCCTCTGTCTTCCTCAAAGACCCATGCATTTCCATTTTTATCTATATCAAAAACGGTGATTCTATTGAGCGTTTTTCCTGCTCCATCTTTGATGAGGTTGTGTATGCGATTGGGACCAATCAGGTTTAAACCACCCGTACCTGTTGAAGCCCAAATTTTATTTTCCTGGACAGCAACAAGGTGTAAAATGTAATCACTACTTAAACCAGAGTAATTGTCGAAATGGACAAATTGAGTTTCTGTAAAACGACTCAATCCACCTCCGTAACTACCAATCCAAATATTTCCCCAATGGTCTTCATGAAATGATTTAACATAGTTACTGGGTAAACCTTCAGTGAGTGTAAAATGATCGATTTGTTTTTTATTGATCCTAAAGACACCTTGGTTTTGTGTACCTATCCATAATTTGTTTTGACTGTCAATTAACAAGCTACTTACTGCCAGTTTTCTATCAAAGGCTTTTTCTCGAACAACCGCTAAACCTTTGTTTAAAACCACAACACCATGTCCCTCTGTTCCTAAGAAAATGTAGTTTTCACTTTCAGTTACACAAGCAATGGAATTGGTAGGTAACCCTTGTGTCGTGGTAATTCTTTTAAAAGGATTGGATAGATTAAAAATACCTTCAGTAGTTGTTACCCAGTATTGATGTGTGCTATCGCTAAAAAATCCTGTTACTTTTTTATTATATAGTTGTACATTTTTCTGTTGATAGATCTTTCCTTCCTTCAATAGATGAACACCATTGTTTGTTCCAATTAAAAAGGCTTTTCCTTTTTTATGAATGCTCGTAACCTGCGCTTCTAATGGAAGAGACCTAATAATGTTTTTGTTGAAGTAAACACATAAACCTTTGTCTGTACCAATCAAAATACTGTCGTGGTAAGGGAAAAGTATATTTACGTTGTTAGATCGAAGTCCGTCATTTTTAGTTAATGTACTAAAGACTTTACCGTCAAAAATAGAAACTCCACCACCTTGAGTTGCAACAATTAGTTCACCTTCATCGGTTTCGAGCATGGAGTAGACTTCTGATTGTGCCAAGCCTTCTGAAACTGAAAAATTGGTAAAATTCAGTTGCTGTGCCTGAAGAGAAAGGCTCAACAGCAGAAAAGATGCAAGAAGTAAGATGCTTTTCATCATATCAGCAAATATACATACTAGAAAGTTAATTGAGTTTTTAGGATTTGTGTAACATTTGCTACGTCCAAAAGCTTCACTTTAACGTATATTTGAAAGAGAAAAAAGAAAATAATGGGATTATTACAAAAATTGTTTGGGCCAAAAACGGATTTCCAAGCATTAAAAGATAATGGTGCAATTTTGTTGGATGTTAGGAATCCAGGAGAAGTTAAATCGGCGGGTATAAAATCGGCTGTAAATATTCCTCTTCAGAATTTATCATCGAAGGAAATAACTAAGTTGAAAAGTAAAAATAAGCCAGTGGTTTGCGTTTGCGCATCTGGTGTGAGAAGTAACATGGCGAAGTCTAAATTGAAGGCGGCAGGAGTAGAAGCTTACAATGGAGGTGCTTGGTCAAGAATGAAGCCTTATTTTGGATAGTATTTTTGAAATTATTAGTAATGCGTATAGTAACTATGCATCTTATTTTTGGCGTAGTTTAATTCATCCTTTTTTTGAGGGTGATTTAAACTATTTCTATTATTTAATTCTTGTTTCTCTTGCCGTTTGGGGATTAGAAATTCTCTTACCTTGGAGAAAGAAGCAGGCAATTTTTAGAAAAGATTTTTGGTTGGATGCATTTTATATGTTTTTCAACTTTTTCTTTTTCAACCTATTGCTCTTTACTGCTTTAAGTGATGTAAGTGTTCACTACTTAAACAGAGGATTGGAGGCTATTGGAATTGAGAACATCACCTTGTATGACTTTTCGAATAAAGCCATGTGGTTGCAGTTTTTAGTCTTCTTCCTGATGTCTGATTTTATTCAGTGGGCTGTACATAATTTACTGCATAGAGTAGATTTTTTATGGCAGTTTCACAAAGTGCATCACTCCGTAAAAGAAATGGGCTTTGCTGCGCATTTGCGTTATCACTTTATGGAGACGGTTGTGTATAATTCTTTTAAGTACTTGGGGTTGATTATGCTTTTCAATTTTTCATTGGAAAACGCTTTTATCATTCATGGAATAACCATTCTAATTGGTCATTTAAACCATGCCAATGTGTCCTGGGATTATGGACCTTTAAAGTATATACTTAATAATCCGAAAATGCATATCTGGCATCACGCTAAGGAGTTGCCGGAAAGTCACCCGAAAGGAATGAATTTCGGAATTTCGTTAAGCTTATGGGATTATCTTTTTGGAACTAATTATATTCCTTATTCTGGTAAAGATATTACACTCGGGTTTGATGATGATGAGGATTATCCTCAAGGGTTCTTTGCGCAGTTAACAGAACCCTTCAAGAAAATATTTTTTAACTCAAGAAACTAAATTTAGATAACATCTCTTTAAGCTTCTCTTCGCTGAGCGGCTTAGTGATGTATTCTTTAGCTTGAGGAGTTTTATCGAATTGCTCGTAATCTCTTTTGTGATTAGAAGTAGTTAGTATGAAGAAAAGTGGCATTAGCTCAAAGTCATGTTCCTCGAATAATTCATCAATTTCATCAATTAATTCAAAGCCATCCATTTCTGGCATTTTCACATCAACGATGAACACAGCAGGGATATCTTCTTTGTTTTCGAATAGGGATTTTAGGTAATCAAGAGTTTCACTTGGACTTGTGAAAGCTAAGATTTCATTAAAAATGTTTAAATCACCAATGATGTCCTTATTACAAAAATTTGTGATTTCATTATCATCTATCAA
Organism: Lishizhenia sp.; assembly: GCF_033720595.1. Classification (GTDB taxonomy): domain Bacteria; phylum Bacteroidota; class Bacteroidia; order Flavobacteriales_D; family Crocinitomicaceae; genus Lishizhenia. The sequence goes on from NZ_JAWWCF010000032.1 coordinate 15,023, forward strand.
AAGTATTTTACTTCTATCTAACTGCATCTTTCTTAAATTTTAAAGAGAGTGTTACCCCCTCATTTTCTTTACCGTATATACTTACAGAGCCTCCTCCAGACTCCATGGTTTTTCTAATTAAGAAGAGACCTACTCCGTTCCCTTCTGTAAATTTACTGTTTTTAAACCTGTGGAAAGGTTTAAAAAGCTCATTCTTTAACTTTTCTGTATCCAAACCAATTCCATGATCTCGGATCATTATTACAGGGTGGTCAAAGTTAAAAGATGTTTTGATTTCTATCTCCGGTTCACGGTCCTCTTTTTTATATTTTATTGCATTCGTTAGTACATTTCTTAAGACACTATTTAAGGAAGTCTTGTCAAAATATATTTCGTCAAATGCATCGAGGTCTAGTTTAATGTGTTTTTTCTGCAAACCATTGATGCTTTCCACTTGATTACTTATACAGTCAATAAGTTTACAAGGCTCTACTCTTTTTTCCTCATCTTCATAATCAAGTCTGCTAATCTCTAAGAATTCGTTTACCGTTTCAATGGCTTTTTCCGAATTCCATTCAAGTTTTTCACAAATTTCAGCAACCTTATCTTCTTGTCCGGGCTTATTGATATACTTTTTGAGTATCATCACCAAGCTTTGAGTATTCATAAAACGAGATTTCAAATCGTGAGAAACGTGATAATTGAAACCATCTAAAGACTCATTTATTCGTTCTAAGTTCTTGTTTGCATCCGTCATATCATCAACCATTTTATTGGCGATTTCTTCAAGTAATCGAACCTCTGTATGCAGTTGCTCATAGACGCGGTCTATGGCATGAAATAAAGGTTCCCACTCCTCGATATCTTTTTGAGGTGCAAGACGTTCTATTTGTTTAAGTAATATTTTATTTCTTAGTTTCATTCAGAAAGGGCAACCATGGCAATAGAGAAGTTGTGTATCTCACATGCATTGTTATTATTGGCTTCAGTTAAAAACTCAGCATAAGAATAAAAACCAGTTATATTAATATCCTTACCGAACCCTGTACTTAATGCAATTACTTCATCTTCTATAAGTTCGTTTAAAAATAATCTTCTACCGTAACATGAGGTTAAGAAGACCATTTGTGGTTGGTTTTTAGATAGGAAAGAAGCTTCTTCTTCAGTTTCTTCTAATCCATCGATGATATCCGAACGGGTTAATTGTACTTTGTCTCCAAGCTTAAAGTCTCCGCCGTAAATTAAAGATTTATTTTCGTGATCTACGTGAATTGGACTACGTACGTATTTTGTTCTGTTTTTTGTTTTTACAGAAAGGGGTATAACATGATTTTCTCTTCGAAATGTTGTGGACTTTCTGCATCGAGTAATTTGTATAATACGTCGTAAGCAGATTTTCCATTGAGTCCGAGAAGGACATTTCTATTGTAATCAGAAACGGTAAAATCTAAACCAAAACCTTTCGCGGTAATTACTTTATTTGTTTTGATAGAAAGCTCTTCGCCATACAAGGCAATAGCGATAACATTGTTTTCGCTTGGAGCTTCGTTAAGTCCTGAAATAGAAGGTACTCGCAAATCCATATTTCCGGCAAGGCCACCAAAAATGTTAATGCCTCCTTTGTAATGGTTGTTGAGTTCACTAATTAAATCAGCACTATTACCAAAGGTATTGTCCGCAATAATTAAAAGACCTTTTAGTCCTTCTTCTGGAATATCTTCGATTAGTTTTTTACTTACCTCTAAACCCTCTTCCGTTGCGTTTTTTGAAAAAGCTTTAATTTGAGTGTGATCAAAACGATGAGCAGAAATAGCAATTTCTTCACTGAACTTATTTCCTTTAATATGACCAGCTGTTGAAGTTGTTACAATTTGCGCATTGGGGAATTTCTCACGTACCAAAGCAAATTCAAATTCATTCTCGAATTGTTCTCTATATCCAAAAACAAATACGAGCTGATGCTCCATAGCAGAGCATTCCTTGAGTTCTGGTAGAGTGAATTCATTTGAATGAATCATAATAGTATAATTTGGTTTAAGGATGAAGTTAAATAAAAAATGCGATTCACATTAGAGGGAATCGCATTTTTATTAAATCTGTATGTTTTCCTTAGCTTAAAAGAGATGCTAAGCTTACTTTTTCTCCAATAATTGCTCTAAGATCTGAGATGTTTACACGGGTCTGTTCCATGGTGTCTCTATCTCTTAAAGTAACAGTGTTGTCTTCCAAAGATTGGTGGTCTACTGTTACGTGGAAAGGAGTTCCAATGGCATCCTGTCTTCTGTAACGCTTACCAACCGTATCTTTTTCATCGTATTGACAATTGAAATCAAACTTCAAGCTATTGATAATTTCTCTCGCTTTTTCTGGTAATCCATCTTTCTTTAATAAAGGAAGAACTGCTACTTTGTACGGTGCCAATGCAGCTGGAATTTGAAGTACTGTTCTTGTTTTTCCTTCTCCTAAATCTTCTGTTTTCAATGAATTACTCAATACAGCTAAGAACATTCTATCTAAACCTATAGAAGTTTCAATAACGTATGGTGTGTAGTTCTCATTTAGCTCAGGATCGAAGTACTGCAACTTTTTACCAGAGTGCTCTTCATGTTGTTTTAAATCGAAGTCAGTTCTTGAGTGAATACCTTCTAATTCTTTGAACCCCATTGGGAAGTCAAATTCGATATCACAAGCCGCGTTTGCGTAGTGTGCTAATTTGATGTGATCGTGAACTCTGTAGTGGTTTTCACCTAAACCTAAAGCTTTGTGCCACTTTAAACGTTCGCTTTTCCAGTGTTCGTACCACTTCATTTCTTCTCCTGGACGTACAAAGAATTGCATCTCCATTTGTTCGAATTCACGCATTCTGAAAATAAACTGACGTGCAATGATTTCGTTACGGAAAGCTTTACCAATTTGAGCAATTCCAAAAGGAATCTTCATTCTTCCTGATTTCTGTACGTTCAAGAAGTTTACAAAAATACCCTGTGCCGTTTCTGGACGTAAGTAAATTTTAGAGGCATCACCTGCAACCGCTCCTAATTCTGTTGAGAACATTAAGTTGAATTGCTTTACGTCTGTCCAGTTTTTAGAACCAGAAACAGGACAAGCTATTCCTAACTCTTCAATCAAGGCTTTAACAGCAGGTAAATCTTCATTGGTTAAAGCTTCACCCATGCGCTGTTCTATTTCATCAATTTTCTTTTGATTTCTTAAAACATTCGGGTTTGTAGCTCTGAATTGTGCTTCGTCGAAGTCATCACCAAACTTTTTAATTCCTTTGGCAACATCTTTCTCAATTTTAGCTCTGTATTTTTCAATGTGTTCTTCGATCAATACATCAGCTCTATATCTTTTCTTAGAATCTTTGTTGTCGATTAATGGATCATTAAAGGCGTCAACGTGACCAGAGGCTTTCCATGTTTTTGGGTGCATAAAAATTGCAGCATCAATACCTACAATGTTCTCGTGCATTTGAACCATGGCAGTCCACCAGTAATTTTTAATATTATTCTTTAACTCACTACCTAACTGTCCGTAGTCGTAAGTTGCTGATAATCCGTCGTATATTTCTGATGAAGGGAAAATGTATCCATACTCCTTAGCATGAGATATCACCTCTTTTAATTTGTCTTCCTTTTTTTCCATGCTGCAAATTTAGGAGTATGTAGATAACTGGAATTGTTTTTTTAGAATTTTTTATGAGTTTTTTAAAGCAACTGTTCCCGCTCTCCAAGCGTATTATAAGTAAGCCCTGTATAATCTTCCAGCTCAGCAAGAATACAGACCTATGTAGGATGTATTAATAGAGTGATAAATGGAGGGTTAGCCAAGGGTGTTATATTTTCTATTATTAACAAACTTAAGTATCCTGTAATTCTCTTGTATTACAGGATTTTCTGTGTTTTGCAGAAACTCTTCTTTTAATGAGGTTTGTTTAGTAGGGGTCTACAGAACTATATTTCGTCGTTTCTCCAATTTAAAATTAATTATGGCTTTGATTTTTGTCAGGTTCCTCGTACGTTTTTAAAATAGCGAGACAACCCTTTATTTTTCTGATGGGTATTTAAAGAGAACCTTAAATGAAACTATCATGAAAAAAAGAAATTTATTACTATCAATGGCACTAGGTGCTATGGTTGTTTTAGCAAGTTGTAAAAAAGATCTAAAGGAACCATCACCGAGTGGTCCTTCAATTCCCAATGTAACAAATACAGAAAATAAGGCAGCAGCTTTATTAAACGAGTATTTTGAATCTCAGAAACAAGTAATATCGGTAGACGTATCTAATACCTATTATTTCCAAGGGCAAAAAGGAACCATGTTCTATTTAAACGGAAATAATTTTGAAGATGGGAATGGTAATCCTGTAACGGGAATTGTGGATATCACATTAGTTGAAAACTACTCAAAGTTGGATATGATTATGACCAATAAAGTGACTTTGGCTAAGTCTGGAAATGGAACGGAACTATTGGTTTCCGGAGGAGAATTTTACATGGAAATAGCGCAAAATGGAAATTTACTGGAGGTAGTAAATCCTATTCAAGTAATCACTTCACCAGTTGAATCGGCATCACCTATGAGCATGCAATTGTTTGATGGGGAAACAGACACTGAAGGTAATATTTTGTGGACTGCAAATAATGACACAATTACCGCAATTCAGGACACCACAGGAACTGGAGGAGGTCAGGGTGGACCGAACGTTTATTCATATGCTTATGATTGGACGGATTCAATGAGTTGGATTAATTGTGATTATTTCTACGGTGTCCCGGGTCCAATGACGGGTGTGGAGTTAAATGTTCCATCGGGGTATGACAACACAAATACTATGATGTTCATGGTTTTAACGAATG
>NZ_JAWWCF010000033.1:0-19691 GCF_033720595.1 Lishizhenia sp.
GAAGCTCTTCCTGCAAATATTTTAACTCCTACTGACATAGTAATTGAATTTCAAAGGCGCAAAGATAGAGCTAATGTTTTAAACGTGAAAATGAAAGTTGTATTATTTGTGATAAGAATAGTTTTGTATTGATAATTGTGATGGGTGAGGTTTTCGTTCATACTCCGTGCTAATGTTCTGTTCATTTCTTTTTCATTGATAATACTTCGGCTTCGCTCAGCACAGCGGAAGAAACGAACCAAAGAAAACACTAGGCTGTGTAATTAAAACTTCCTTTTACTTCATGAAAGCCAAGTTCGTTCGTTGGATCTCTACCGAGCTTAACGAACTCTCTAAGCTTCCGTATTGAAAAATAAAGTTTCATTTATAAGGCCAGTTGAAATTCAATACTGAAAAAAGATTGTTGCTTGTTGGGGCTTCTCGATAGTTCGACTTGGCTCACCACAACGCTTCGTTTGGAAACCTAAAATCAGAGTAATAATAAAGTTGTAGAGGAAGTTATCGAGCGGAGTCGAGATGAGCGACTTTTTTCATGGTATACCTCTTTTTCCTATACTCAAAAACGGAGATGGTGTAAACCAACTCCGTTTTCTGAAATTCCTCTTACTCCATACATTTGCTGTATGCTGTCCTAGCTCCAAGGCTGATCGTTAGAGTAAAGACGAGGTGGATTTATTTTCTTTTCAATAAACTTGATGTTATGTTCTTCGAGTTCATCCAAGATTGGATTATAGATCTCTTTATAAATAGGACGAAGCACGCCTTTTCTTTCTATCGCGTTATTCAACATTAGTTTGGTACAAATTCCTACAGGTAATCCTACCGTATTACTCATGGAAGTAAAGGTTTGGTTTTCTCCAATATTTACCATTTCAGATGTTTCTTCGTGGAATTCATTGTTGTGTACATAAACAAATTTGTGGTACATCACAATCATATCCTTGTCGTCGTCATGCAAGCTCCATTTGTCTTCTAAGATGTGTTGAAGAATCTGAGCAGGAGTGGCGTTCTTTAAACCTATTTTCTTTTTACAGTCAAAAATATCTAACCATACCAATTTATCCCACAACGTATCATCAAGATCAATTTTTAAATAATGGCGTAGCTTTAATTCAACACTGTCATTTTCATTATAAGGTAAAAATGAGTTGATGAAATCTCTGTTGGTCATGTTTTCACTTCCTTCTAAAACGTAAGAATCATCTGTACAACCTAATTGAACAAATACGTCCCAAGCTCTTGAAAATCCCTTTCTTCTTAAGGTTCCTCTATATATGGTAGGGATGTCGTGTAAACCATAAACGTCCCTGTAAGAAAGAGAATCTCTGTTGGCGTATCCTTCGAAGAGGCCATAGCCTTCAATGTTAATGATCTCAGTTCTTCTAAACAGCTTGTGATATGGGATGTATTTGTATTTATTTTCTTGAATGAATTTAGCAGCACCTCCTTGTCCGGCCAAAACAACGTTTCTTGGGTTCCAAGTGAATTTGTAATTCCATGGGTTGTCATCACTTTCAGGTGCAACAAGTCCACCACAGAAAGATTCAAAGATGTGCATTTTACCTCCCTTTGCATGAATTTGATCAAGAACGCGCATAGCACTCATATGGTCTATGCCTGGATCAACTCCAATTTCGTTCATAATAATGATACCTGCTTTTTCTGCTTCTGCCGAAAGCGCTTGCATTTCAGGCGACACATAGGAAGGGGTAATTAAATTTGTTTTTAAATTGATGCAGTCTTTTGCCACCTCTACGTGAAAACGAGCAGGAAGCATGCTGATAACGATGTCCGACTTTTCTATCCATGGTCTTCTAACCTCTGGGTCTAGGGCGTTAAAAGAATGGGCTTCTCCATGAGAATGCTTGTTAATTTTCTTTTGTGCTATTTCAATATCCTGATCACAGAGATGTATAAACCATTGCTGTTCCTCGGCGTTGTTAAGTAGATAACGTATTAGTGAAGATGATGATAGTCCAGCACCGAGAATTAGAATTTGTTTCATGATATGTTTTATATTTAACAGTAATAAAGTGTAAATGTTAAATATAAGTTTAATTCAGGGAGAAACAAGTCATTTTGGAGTTAATTTGACTAAAATCCTAGGGAAGTTATATTCGTTTTGTTTAAGCTAATATTCGTTCATTTTATAATGAAGTCATACACTAATTTAAGAATTATAAAACCGAGGAGCCAAATGAAGCTAGGGAGTACTAAAAAATAGCTAATACCTATACCTATTCCAAGGAAGGCAATAGCGAAAAGTAAATCTTTATGGAAACTTGTGGTGAGTGAGTTTACTGTTGTTGTTCTAAATTTTTGACGCATGATGAATTCCATCTTATATTGCTGATAAGGTGGCAGTAGTATCAAAGGAATTAAAAACCAGAACTGTGGAAGAGGGATAGGTTCTTCGATATACATCAAGAATGAAACGAAGGCTTGAGAAAAGTCAATCTTAGGATTTGTATTCAATACAAAAAGGTAGGTGGCAGCAATTATAGCTAGCAGAGTAAAAGCCAGGGAGATTGTACCTGAACGGAATTTGTTTTTGTCCTCTAAACTTCTAGAATAAGCTATTCGTTTCCTAGCTTTGATGAGATAGAAGATGTAGCTTCCAAGGAGATCAAAAAGGAGGTAGAGGGCTATGAAATAAAGCGACCAGTCTAAATAAAATAAACCGAAAAGGGGGATAAGAATATCCCCCAGGCTCAAAATGATTTGTTGTTTTTTCTGCATTATTTTAAAAGCTTCTCTGCAGCTTCTTTAGACTTCGTGTATTTTGGGTCTATACGTAAGGCAGTAGAAAATGCTCTTGCTGCATCTGATTTTCTTCCTTGCTCAGCATACGCTAGTCCAAGGTTGTGCCACGCATCAATATATTCGGGATTTACATCTACACATTCATTGTAATAGTAGATAGCACTGTCCAACTCCATTTGCTTAAATTGTTTGATGTAGGCAGGGTTGAAATAAGCAGGTTCAAATGTAGGAGCTAATTCGGCTAAGGTTCTATAATTATGCAATGCCTCTTCGTATTTACCTAAGTCTTGCTGTGTTTTTGCAATTCCATAGAGTGCTCTTACTTTTAAATTTTTTAAAGTAGGGTTTAAGTCGTAAGCAGTTTGGTAGTATTCTAAAGCAATAGGGTTTCCAATTTCTACGTAGTAATCGGCAACATTAATAAAGCCTTCGGCATATTCTTGATCTAATTGCAAAGCCGTTTCGTAACTAGAAACTGCAAGTTCTTCGTTTTCAAGTGCTCTATAATTCGTTCCTTTTAGAATGTAAGCATCTCTATATTCTCTATCAATTTTAATGGCTTCATCCAAATAATTGAAAGAGGTTTTGTAATCGCCCATTAAGGTGTAAGTAGTAGCGATGTTTACGTAAGTTTCTGCATTATTTGGTTCCTTAGTAAGGATGTACTCAAATTGGTTTTGAGCTAAAAGGATGTCTTCTACTTTAGGGTTGTATTGATTAATTAAAGACCAAGCATATAGTTTTCTAGCATCAATATTTGTACTGTCTAAACGGAAAGCTTTTGCTGCATTCGGAAGTACCTCTTGGTAGATCATAGCTTCCTTGTAAAAGTTTGCTAAATCAAGTAAGGCCTTTACGTTATTTGGATCTTGCTCCAATTGAGAGATCAAAGATTGATGTTCATCTTCTATAGATACTTGAGTGGTGTCCTCTTCGTATACAAAGGCATCTTCTTTTACTTCAGTTTCGTTTTTACACGCGATAACAGAAAGCGTTACACTTAAAATCAAGAATACTTTTTTCATAGCTTCAAAAATAACTAATGTATTCTATTCTCAATAGCTCTGTAATTTAAAAAGAGAGTATTGTTTACTCTTCTGATGCAGAATAGAGTTTGAACAGGTATTTGGTCTTGCCGTGGTTGATGAAAAACACATTGAAGATTAAGAAAATGAGAGCGACGGATATAAATAGGAGGTGCGTACTCAAATTAAAACTATCGAGCAAAGATTGTACGTATTGGTAGATGGTGACCGAATTGTTCGGCATACCTCCGATATTCATCATAGTGGTTTGGTTCCAACTGTTAAAAATCAGGAAGAGTTGAGAGATGTTGTAAGCTATACATGTTAGTATGGCGATTAAATATAATTTGTAACTCTTTGGAATGTGCAGTTGCATGCGTATAACACTAATCACGATTAAGCTTGCTGCAAGCAAACCTAGAATGTGCGAGGCAAAGTTGAGTTTTTCGTAGCTGTGAAGTTCTGTTTTAAAAGCTTCTAAGTTTTCACTGTAGGTATTTATTTCTTGGAGTTTGGAGAGTTGGTCGGCAAGAGAAGGTGAGAAGAGTTCTGTAATGAAATAAAGAAAGTAAAACACCGCTATGCAGAAACTCATCCATATAATAATGGAGAGTCTGGATTGTTGTAGTTTGATTTCAGTTTCTTGCACTTGTTAATGAGTTAATTGTAGGCAAGTTAAGATAAAATTAATGCGCAAAAAAAAGGTGGAGTAATTAAACTCCACCTTTTTATTATGTGTAAGGTTTTATTTATAATCCTAAAAGAACTTCGTATGGATCTTTTGCTCCGAAAATCATTCTTTCTGGGTTTTCTAACATTTCTTTCACTTTCACCAAGAAGCTTACAGATTCTTTACCATCAATAATTCTGTGATCGTAAGAAAGTGCTAAGTACATCATTGGTCTAATCTCAACTTTTCCGTCAATTGCTACTGGACGCTCAACGATGTTGTGCATACCCAAAATTGCAGATTGTGGAGGGTTGATAATAGGAGTGGACATCATAGAACCGAATACACCACCATTCGTGATTGTAAATGTTCCACCAGTCATTTCGTCTGGAGTAATTTTTCCATCTCTTGCTTTAATTGCCAAACGCTTAATTTCTTTTTCGATTTCAGCCAATGACATTTGCTCTGCGTTACGAACAACTGGTACCAATAATCCTTTTGGAGATGATACTGCGATACCTATATCTGCGTAGTTGTGCATCACCATTTCTTTACCGTCGATTTGTGCATTAACGGCAGGGAATAAGTTCAATGCTTCTGTAACAGCTTTTGTAAAGAAAGACATGAATCCTAAGTTTACTTCATGGAACTCAGCGAACTGCTTTTTGTATTTCGTTCTCAAATCCATGATAGGCTTCATATCAACTTCGTTGAAAGTTGTAAGCATAGCTGTATCGTTCTTCACAGCTACTAAACGCTCAGCAATCTTTCTACGCATCATAGACATTTTCTTGCGCTCAATGTCACGAGTTCCACCCCATCCTGCAGTTGCTTCTGTAGGGAAACCTGCTGCCATTGCTGCAACAACGTCTTGTTTTGTAATTCTTCCGTCTTTACCTGTTCCGTTTACTTGATTAGCAGAGATGTTATTCTCAGCCATCTTTTTAGCTGCTGCAACAGAAGGAGTTCCTGTAGCGTAGCTTTCTTTTTTCACAGGGTTTGGAGAAGGAGCTGCTGCTTCTGCTTTCGCTGGCGCTGCTGCAGGTGCTTTCGCCTCTTCTTGAACTGGTGCAGGAGCTGCTTCCTTTTTCGGTGCTCCAGCTGGTGCTTCTGCACTTGTGTCTATCAAACAAACAACTTGTCCAACAGCTACAGTATCACCTTCCTCAGCTTTTAATGTTATGATTCCTGCTTCTTCTGCAGGTAACTCTAATGTTGCTTTGTCAGAATCTACCTCTGCGATAGCCTGATCTTTTTCAACATAGTCTCCGTCAGATACCAACCATTCCGCTATCTCTACTTCTGAGATAGATTCTCCCGGACTCGGTACTTTCATTTCTAAAACTGACATTTTCTTTTGTTTTCTATTTGTACTTAGGCTGTAACTCCAGCTTTAACAAATAAGTTATCAAATAAATTCTTTAATCTTCTTGTGTGCGTTACTTTAGAACCACAAGCAGGAGCAGATGATCTTGGTCTTGCCACAACCTCTATGTCCATACCTCTTAGTTCCATTGCGATGTGCGTCCAAGCTCCCATGTTTTCTGGTTCTTCTTGTCCCCAAATCACTTTGTCAGCATTCTTGTACTTGGCCAAAATTGCATCAATTTGCGTTTTTGGTAATGGGTACAATTGCTCCACTCTTACGAAAGCAACGTCTGTAATGTTTCTCTTCTCAGCTTCTTCGATGAAATCGTAGTACACTTTTCCAGAACATAATACTACCGCATTTGCAGAAGCGTGAATGTTTCTTGGATCATCGATTACCTCTTGGAATCTTCCATTTGCCAATTCATCCATAGATGAAACTGCTTTAGGGTAACGCAATAACATTTTTGGAGACATTACAACCAATGGCTTTCTAAACTCACGCTTCAACTGTCTACGCAATGCGTGGAAGTGGTTAGCTGGAGTTGTTGAGTTAACTACCTGTACGTTCAAGTCTCCACAGTTTTGTAAGAAACGTTCTAAACGTGCAGAAGAGTGCTCAGCACCTTGACCTTCGTATCCGTGTGGTAACAACATTACCAATCCAGATTGAACTTTCCACTTATCCTCTGCAGGGTAAATGAATTGGTCTATCATAATTTGAGCACCGTTCATGAAATCACCGAACTGCGCTTCCCAAATTGTTAATCCGTTTTGCTGTGCTAAAGAGTAACCGTAATCAAAACCTAAAACTCCGTACTCTGAAAGTAATGAGTTGTAAATTGTGAATTTAGCTTGGTCTTCAGATAACAAGTTTAAAGTCAAGATTTCTTCCTCGTTGTCTTCCGTTTTTACAACAGCATGACGGTGAGAGAAAGTACCACGCTCAACATCTTGTCCTGAAATACGAACAGGGTGACCTTCTGATAATAAACTTCCGTAAGCCAACATCTCTGCTGTACCCCAGTCCAATTCATTTTTCTCTATCATCTTCACTCTATCCTTGAAAAGTTTTTCAACTTTTCTGAAGTACTTTTTACCTTCAGGAAGGGTCGTGATTTTTTTACCTAATTCGTATAACTTGTCTTTATCGAAACTTGTGTCTGGGCTTTGTTCAAAAACAGCTGCAGAAGCTGTAATGAATCCGTCCATGTTTTTGTGATCGATAAAGTTTTTGATAGAAGCTTTATCCTCTTTTTTAGAGTTGTCAAACTTCTCTTGTAATTCTTTCGTAAAGCTTACTTCAATTTCCTTACCTTCTTCAGCAGTCATTATACCTTCCGCTACCAATTGATTCAAGTAAATCTCTCTTGGGTTTGGGTGTTTTGCGATTGCCTTATATAAAGTAGGCTGTGTAAACTTCGGTTCATCACCTTCGTTGTGTCCATACTTTCTGTAACACAATAGGTCAATGAAAATATCTTGTTTGAACTTTTGTCTGTAATCTAATGCAATTTCCATTACCTGTGAAACCGCTTCAATGTCGTCTCCATTTACGTGGAATACTGGACTCAATGTTGTTTTAGCAACATCTGTACAGTACGTAGAAGAACGCGCATCTAAGTAGTTTGTCGTAAATCCAACTTGGTTATTTACTACAATGTGAATTGTACCTCCAGTTCTGTAACCATCAAGCTGTGCCATTTGTATTACCTCGTAAACGATACCTTGACCAGCAATGGCACCGTCTCCGTGAACTAATACAGGAACAATTTTATCTTCAGATTGAATGTAGTCATCGATTTTTGCTCTAACGATACCTTCAACAACTGGGTCTACAGCTTCTAAGTGAGATGGGTTTGGAGCCAATGTTAAACGAACATCTTTTCCGTCGATGTTTTTTACACCAGATTCACCCATGTGGTATTTAACGTCGCCATCGAAACTTTCATCTTCTTCGAATTCCTTTCCGTCAAATTCTCTAAACAGTTGTTCAAAGTCTTTGTCAAAAATGTTCACCAAAGTATTCAAACGTCCTCTGTGCGCCATACCTACAACAAACTCTTCCACACCACTTTTAGCACCTTTCGTTACCAAGTGGTTTAATCCAGAGATTAATGCTTCACCTCCTTCAACAGAGAAACGCTTTTGACCTACATACTTTTTCTGCAAGAACTGTTCAAAGATTGTTGCATGATTTAATTTCATGAACATTGCTTTTTTCTGTTCCGGAGTGAAGTGAGGTCTATTCTTTAGCTCTACGCGGTTCATAAACCAAGCTTTACGCTCTGGCTCACGCATGTATGCGTACTCAATACCAATACTCTGGCAGTATGAAGCTTTTAAATGATCGATAATCTCACGTAAAGTAGATGTACCAATACCTATTTCAGATCCTGCTTGGAAGGATAAGTCTAAATCCGCTTCTGTTAAACCGAAGTTCTCGATGTCTAACGTTGGGGCATATTTTCTTCTTTCCCTTACAGGGTTAGTTTGAGTAAATAAGTGCCCCCTCGAACGGTAACCGTTGATGAGGTTTAATACTTTGAATTCTTTTTGAAAATTTTCTGGAATTTCTCCGTCGTTCTCGTAGTCAGTTTGTGCAAATTCGAAACCCTCGAAAAATTTTTGCCATCCTGGCTCTACACTTTCAGGGTCTTTTTTGTATGATTGATATAAATGTTCTATCGCATTTACATCAGCATTCCCTACATATGATACCTTATCCATTTCTTTTGTACAATTATGGAAGGACAAAGCTAAGACTTTTATGCTTTTTAGATCTTTATTTCCTAAAAAATTTCAGTCAATTTATAGCATAGGATTACAATTTCTCATAAAGCAGATTTTAAGCTTAGGTTATTTCTGTTAAATACACTCGTAATCAGCCTAGAAACTGTGAATTCTTGCAGTTAAAAATGTAAACGTGTTAATGAGAGGAATAGTGAATGCGAAGAATTACTTTTTGTGCTTCTCTTTGTAAAATTGCTTGAGCTAATTGACGGTAGTAATTATCCTGTCCGTCTTGTAGCATCTGCTCTAAACGGTTTTCATTTAGGTCGATAGAATAAAATAATTGAACCAAAGCCTGAGCTTGGTTGATGCTGAAATAGCGTAAGTCTTCTAAAAGATGTTTTTCAAGTTTTTCTAAATCCGAACACTTCGAGAAGTCAACTTGGAGTCCGACCAAAGCAAAATCTTTTTCCACCTGTGCCCGGAGTTGCTCAAAGTATTGTATGTTAGAAAATTGATGTTTTAATTCGATTTCGTTCAATCTTTATGAATTTTAGATATTCACCAATAAATATAGGGCTATATGCCGTATTTTCGTAGCGCAAATAAATTTTAGTCAGAAAAATGCGCGTATTTAAATTTGGAGGTGCATCGGTTAAGGATGCAGATGCGGTAAGAAATGTTGGGGAAATATTAAGGTTATTTCCTGAAGATAAAATTTTAGTTGTGGTTTCGGCTATGGGGAAAACAACCAATGCCATGGAAGAAATAGCTCGTCATTTGTATGAGAAGAACTACGACGAATTTAGAAGTCTTGTTGCAGACCGAAAACGTTTTCATCTTCAGATTGTAGATGCTTTATTTGAAGAGAAAAACCATCCTATTTTTACTACGGTTAAAACAATATTCAATGACTTAGGGAATAGAGTGAATGTTCCTATTGCCGAGAATTATGATTTTGAATATGATCAAATCGTGTCTTTAGGAGAAGTGGTTTCTACGAAAATTGTTCAAGCCTATATAGATAATTTATACCATAATTCTGCGTGGCTTGATGCGCGTAAATTGGTGAGAACCAATCATGCATATAGAGAAGCAGAGGTGGATTGGGAGAAAACTCAAAGCCTCATTCAAAAGGCCATTGCCGAGCATGCCGACAAAAAGATATTTGTAACCCAAGGTTTTTTAGGACATACGGATGAAGGATTCACAACAACTTTAGGTAGGGAAGGGTCTGACTTTACAGCGGGTATTTTTGCCTATTGCTTAGATGCTGTTGATGTTACGATTTGGAAAGACGTACCTGGAATGTTAAATGCGGATCCAAAGTGGTTTGATAATACAGTAAAACTGGATTCTATTTCTTTTAGAGAAGCGATAGAATTGGCATATTATGGAGCGTCAGTTATTCACCCTAAAACAATTAAGCCGCTGCAGAATAAACAAATTCCTTTGTTTGTAAAATCTTTCCTTAACCCAGAGGCAGAAGGTACAGTGATTCAAAGTTCTATGGAGAATGATGATTTGGTACCCAGCTTTATTTTTAAAATGGATCAGGTGTTGATTTCTGTTACGCCCAAAGACTTTTCATTCATTGTAGAAGAAAACTTGAGTAGAATATTCGCAGTACTTTCTGCGTGTAATGCAAAGATTAATATCATGCAAAACTCAGCTTTAAGTTTCTCATTTTGTGTGGATGGAAAAACTAATTTGACGTGTTTACAAGAGAAATTATCAGAAGAGTTTGAAGTCAAAGTAAACGAAGGTTTGGAGTTAGTGACGATTCGTCACTATGATACTGAAACCATTGATAGGCTTACTGTAGGGAAAGAAACTTTGTTGGAACAGAAAACGAGACAAACTGCACGACTTGTTATAAAAAATGTAATGGCAGAATAAAACTGCCCTTTCGTTTTCTGCTAAAAACAGATAAAGTATATTTGCCTCATGCAATTTGAGTTAACAAAAGAATTTTTGGATGAAATCCGTTTGGCTATAGATGTAAATGATTTTGCAACTGTAGATGAGCGGATACTTGATTTGCACGAGGCTGACATCGCCGATATTTTGGACGAATTGAATAATGCTCAAGCGAAAGCTGTGTATTATCGATTGAATGAGGACTTGCAGGCAGATGTTTTAATGGAGCTTGAAGAAGAAGTGCGAGAGCGTTTCATCAAATCTTTAACTCCCGTTCAAATTGCCGAACAATTAGAGAACTTAGATTCGGATGATGCCGTAGATATTTTGGGTGAATTATCGCAACGAGAACAAGTTGAGGTAATCGCAGAAATGGAAGACGACGATGCTGCCGAGCTTGTAGATTTGTTGAATTATGACGAAGATACGGCAGGTGGATTGATGCAAACCGAATATATCCAAGCCCGTGAAAACTGGCCCGTAAACAGAGCTGTTATTGAACTGCGTAAGCAAGCCGAAGATGTAGATAAAGTCTATACGATTTATGTCGTAGACGCTCTAGACAGGTTGGTGGGTGTGCTATCCCTGAAAAGCTTGTTGTTTGCCAGTCCTAAAACGGCTATTGGAGACATTTGTATTCGTAAGAATGTGATTTCAGTTCCAACAGGAATGGAAAGCGAAGAGGTGGCCAAAGTAATGGAGAAATATAATTTGGTTTCTGTACCTGTTGTTAGTTTACAAAAGAAATTGGTGGGTAGAATTACCATTGATGATGTTGTAGACGTAATCAAGGAAGAAGCAGATAAAGATTTCCAGATGGCGTCGGGTATCTCTGAAAAGGTAGAATCTAATGCCAGTGTTTGGAAAACGAGTAGAGCGAGATTGCCGTGGTTGTTGATCGGATTACTGGGAGGTATCTTAGGAGCGCAGGTAATTGGTAGCTTTGAATCTACTATAGGTGCAGTTCCTGCACTAGCTTTCTTTATACCCTTAATCGCCGCTATGGGAGGTAATGTTGGGGTACAATCATCAGCTATTGTGGTTCAATCTATCGCAAACGGAACCTCTCAATTTGGTAGTATTCTATCAAAGGTGGGGAAAGAAGCATTGGTTGGTTTGTTAAATGGTGTGATTTGTTCCGTTCTCATTTTTTTAATAACCTTCGTTTTAGAAGACGTTATACTTGGTCTTACCGTGAGTATTTCTTTGTTTACGGTAATCATGTTTGCGGCTATGTTCGGAACTTTAGTACCTTTGGTGCTTGATAAATATAAAATTGATCCCGCTTTAGCAACGGGACCATTTATTACTACTGTAAATGATGTATTAGGGCTCTTTATCTATTTCATGATAGGTATTATGCTCTATGGTATTTAATTTGTGCACATGCTTAAACTAATTTACACTTCCATCTTAATGATGGTGGTGACTACTTGTGTTTTTGGGCAGAATCTTATTTCTACTACAACTGTATTCAAGATAATAAAAGAGAAAGACCTCAATTATCTTCTGAGTAAGGAATGGGAGTTGAAAATTACCTTGGATAGCATTGCGTCTTCTGCTGGAAAAGCAAAAGATAGCATAACCATCTACGGTCATCTGCTTGATTCTAAAATTTTATTGGCAAAAGAAGAATATTCACAATATATAGATGTTGTTGAAGATTTTGTTGAAGATTATAAAAGTCAAGTATGGCTCTATAGAGAATATTCTAAAGGATTGGCTTTATCTTATTACAATGTAAACCTCTTTGATGAAGCCAATAAATGGAATGAGATTTATCGTGATTTAAATGAAGGGGTTGTAAATAGTGATGGTAAGATTCATCTCGATTATATACAACCAGGGCTTTATTACTACCGCAGTGGGAATTATGAGAAGGCATTAAAAGCCTTTCAAAAGAATTTTGCAGAAGTAGAGAATGACGATAGAATTTATAATCACTACAAAGGAAATATACTCAATAATATAGCCATCACCTTTACAAGCTTGGGTGAATTAGATTCAGCGGAATATTATTTAGAAAAGTCTCGCTACTACTGGTCAAGGGAAACGCCAGATGTGAAGGTGGATAGTGTCTATCTCATGGGTTTGCTCGATGGAAACTTAGCAACTTTAGAAAAGTTAAGAGGAAACTACCGCAAAGCAAAAGAGCTAATATTGAACGATGTAAATGGCAGTAGGGAGAAAGATTATTGGAATCACCTTCATTCTCGTTGTCAACTCATAGACCTGCATGTAAAATTGGGAGAATATCAAGAAGCACGCACTCAGTTTAATTTATTGGCTGCAGAATTGGATAGCATAGAAGAACCTGAAATACTGTATACTTACTTTCTAGAGGCCAAATATGAAGTCTTAAAGGCAGAAAAGAAATACCAAGAAGCACTAAAAGTTCATGAAGAATATTACGATTTAAAGCTAAGCGATAAACGTGGTAAAGAGAACGAAAAACGAGAACAAATTGCTGTTTTGTTCGACCTTGTTTCAAAGGAGAATAAGTTAAAGGAACAAGAGATACAAATCTTAGAACAAGAAGAGGTTAAAGCAAACAACAAACGACTCATAGGCTGGGTGGTCTCTTTCATTGTAATAGGGGTGTTGTTAATTGTATTACTTGTGCTTATTACCCAATTGAAAAATAGAAAAATTGCGAATGCTGTTGAACGACAATTAAGCAGTAAAAGGCAAATAGAATTGAAAGATTTAATGATGCGAGAAATGCATCATCGAATTAAAAATAATTTACAAACAGTGAGTGGCTTGTTTCGTATGCAAATGCGTAATACCACAAATACAGAAGCGATAGGGCACCTTAAAAATGGAGTAGCTCGTGTAAACACCATTACGGAAATACATAACCTCGTATTTGAAGATGGTTATGATGATGGAGTGAATGCCAAGAGTTATTTGAATAAAATTGTGAGTCGTATACAAGAGGTGTACTCAGAAAATATAAAGTTTAATTGTTCCATCGAAGAGGTGATGCTAGATCACGACAAAACGGTTCCCGTTGGGTTAATTTTGAACGAATTAATTACGAATAGTGTAAAATATGCGTTTAAAGGAGAGGATTATCCGAGTATAGATGTTAAACTTTACCAGAAAAATGGTAAAATTGTACTCTACTACGCAGATAATGGAAAAGGCTACACCGATACCAAGAGTATAGATGGAGGGTTAGGCTTAACACTAATTGAGATAATGGCCAAGCAGTTGAAAGCAGAGGTGAACTATTTGGTTCCTGGTCGAAATAAGGTTGAATTTATTTTTGAATGAAGAAAGAGAGAATATTCATAGTTGAAGATGATGTAATTGCTCAGGAAGTTCTGAAAGATTTTATTGAAGAATTTGGTTATGATGTAATAGGGGTAACAGGAGATCCTCAAGTGGCATTAAACACCATAGAGTTAGAGCGTCCAGATTTAGTTGTTCTCGACATTAACCTTAGGTCTGCCAAGTTAAATGGTATAGACATAGCTAGTAAAATTGATGTACCCTTTATTTATCTAACAGCAAATAGTGATAAATTCACTTTGAGGGAGGCAGCGCAAACTTCTTATGTGGATTTTGTGCTTAAACCCATAGATTCTGAACGTTTGAAGGTAGCGATTAGTCTAGCCTTGCAGAAGACGTTTACGCATGAAGAAGAGCCTAAAGAGGCCTGTCTTGTGCTTAAAAATAGTAATACCATCATACGTACCCCGTACAAACAAATCTTGTTTATTAAGTCACTCGGTAACTATATCGAGGTGCATGAAAAAATGGGGCGTAAACTTATCCGTAAAACTTTAAAAGAAGTTGAAGGACTTTTGCCGGAAGAACATTTCTTAAAAACGCATCGATCTTACGTTGTTAATAAGGAGTATATAGAGAAAGTTTCAGCAAGTAACATCGTATTGGCTGGGGTTAAAATACCGGTTTCAAGATCATTTAAAGAAGCTGTAAGACAGGCTTTAGACGTCGCCTAAGCAAGGTTTCGCAGGCATTCGTCACGCATAGCAGTTATTAATCACATTTTTCTTAAGTTATAAACTTTAGAAACTATCTTCGCTACGTCAAGTTTTAGCTGAAGTAGTGTCATAGGTTTAGCGCGTTCAAAAAGAACCGTGGCACTTCCGAAAGTAATGTAAAATCTACCTACCTTTTACAATTAAACCAAAAAACTTGTTGAGTTCTTTTCTACCGAAAAGGACTCTTTTTTTTTCAGTATTTTTGTTGCTTAAGTTTGTCTACGGCCAGATGAATTTTGGAAAACTCCAACTATGAATGCTTATAAAATACTTCTACTTTCTTTGTTTAGTATTCTCTTCTCTTTTAGAGGAGTAGCCCAAGAAAAACCAGAAATCACTGGAGAGGGAATACTCAATGACATTCATTACGTTTCACCCCAAGCTTTTTTGTTTTATCGAAGTGATTTAAAAAAAGAATTAGATCAAGTACTTGCTTCAGGAGAAATCACAAAAAAAGAATATAGGGTGTATTCTATTTGCTTGCGCCTTAAGGAATTCATGGCCGTGAAATCTTATACAGAATGCGCCAGTTACTCCCTTAGAAAATTAAAAGATAATAGTTTACCACACTGGTTGAGGAAAATGTTAGCACAATGTTTAACGACCTCTTACTTTAAGATGGGGATGCTTGATAAAGGTAGACAAGCTCAGGATTACTATTACCAATTAGTAGAGAAAACAGAGAAGGTTTCAGGAAAACCGTACACAGAATACATGCTCTCTGCCGAGTTCTACTTTGATGCGAAGGAATATGAAACAGCTGCATTGAAATATAAAGAAAGTCTGAGAGATCATCTGGCAAATGTAAAACCCATTAATAAGCACTTTTTAGGATTTTTGTGTAATAACATTGCCCTTTGTTATTTGGAGATTAAAGAGTATGATTCCGTGGTTAGGTATAATGAAATGGCGCGGGGGTATTGGAATACGGTTGATGATAAAATGACGAATCACTACAATGCTCTTTTAGATGCAAATCAAGCGATGATTTATATTGCTAAAGGTAGAGAAGCTGAGGCAGTTCCCTTGTTGTATAACTACATGAAAGGTTGTGTTTATGTGGACTACCATCATTTTGTGAAAAGCTTTGTGGATTTAGCGGATGTATATGTACAAATGCAGAAATATGATAGGGCTCAAGCGATATTAGACAGTTTGGATAAAGAAGTTCGACTCCCCGTGATTGATAGTAAAATATTACTGCAAAAATACTTCACGCATTACCGTATCATGAACCGAAAAGGAGAACACGATAGGGCCGAAGGATTTCTAAATCAGTATTTATTATTAAGTGAAGATAAGTACAATGAAAATAAAAGAAGGGAGCTCAAACAATATGCGTTGCTCTATGATATTTATGAAAAGCAAAAGGAATTAGAGTACAGCAAAATTGAATTGTTGCAAAATAAACAGATTAGAGATGGTCAACGAATTACCATTTGGATAGTTATCGCCGTATCTACGCTAGTTTTAGCCTTGAGTATTATCCTCTTGGTGCGTTATACCTTCCAAAAGAAGATCGTGCAGCTTACCCAAGAGCGAAAGGAAGTTGCTGAAAAAGCCTTGGTGAGTAGAGAGGCTATGCTTCGTGAGGTACATCATAGAATAAAGAATAACCTCAATACGATGAATGGGTTGTTTCATTTGCAATTGAAATCGGCGAATAATGAAGAGTTACGTGAGCAATTGCAAAAAAGTGCTAACCGTGTTTTTTCGATTGCAGAGATACATAATATGCTCTATAATGAGTCTTTTTTAGAGAATGTTGACATCAAAGAATACCTGCAAAGTTTGTGTAATCATTTATTGCGTACATCAAACTCTCCTTTAGATTTGAATTTAGAGGTAGAAGATATTTCTTTGAATATGGATTATGCCCTTCCGCTCGGGTTGGTGGTAAATGAGCTCTTTACCAACAGTGTGAAGCATGCGTTTAAGGATGTGGAAAAAGGAGAAATTACCATTAAATTCTATGAAGAGGACGGTGAATATCATTTAAAATACAGTGATAATGGTCCGGGGTACGATCTTGATCAAGCTTCAAATTCCTTAGGTCTGAAGTTGATTAAAATGATGCAAAAGCAGTTAAATGCCGAAGTTGAGCACGAGGCTTCTCAATTTAGTTTTCAGTTCAGTGTAAATGCTTAAGCACAAGATTGGGAGTTGAATATTCTTTCTAACTTTTGATTGCTTGTGCATCCTTTTATCTTTGTGATAGAAAAGTTTACACAATGAAAATATATCACAACCCAAGGTGTTCTAAGAGTCGTCAAGCACTACAATTGTTGCGCGATAATCAAGTAGAACCAGAAATCGTAGAATATTTAAAAAACACGCCTACAGCAGAAGAATTGAAAGAAGTTCTTGGCATGTTGGGAATGAAAGCGGAAGACCTTTTGCGTAAAGGGGAAGCAGACTACAAAGAAAACTTTAAAGGAAAAACCTTAAGCGAAGAGGAGTGGATAGCGGCTATGGTTGAATATCCAAAATTAATTGAAAGACCCATTGTTATTAAAAACAAAAAGGCGGTCGTTGGACGACCACCTGAAAATGTTTTATCATTAATAGATTAAACGAGTGTTAACCTATTTGTCTTCTTCTTCAAAAACTCTTTTTGGCTTTAGTTGCTCAAATGCACCTAAAGTAATCCAGAATGGTACAGCGAAACCTAATAAGAAGGTAATTAACCAAAATGCCATTCCAGCGATTAAAAGAAACAAAACTATTCCGAAAATACTCATCTTAATCTTATTTTTGTGATCAATAATTTACTTGCGGTAAAATTAAATAAATAAATCGTTCATACAATAGAATTATGGAATATAGAATAGAAAAAGATACTATGGGGGAGGTAAAGGTACCTGCCGATAAGTATTGGGGAGCGCAAACAGAGCGTTCTAGAAACAACTTTAAAATTGGTCCAGAAGCTTCTATGCCTTTAGAAGTAGTTCACGGATTTGCTTACTTGAAAAAAGCAGCTGCTCACGCGAACTGCGAATTAGGTGTTTTACCAGCAGAAAAAAGAGACTTGATTTCTAAAGTATGTGACGAAATTTTAGACAACCAGTTAAACGACCAGTTCCCATTGGTAATCTGGCAAACAGGTTCTGGAACGCAGTCTAACATGAACACTAACGAGGTAATCGCTAACAGAGGTCATGTTATTGCTGGAAACAAATTAGGAGAAGGAGAACGTTTATTAGCTCCAAATGACGACGTAAACAAGTCGCAATCTTCTAACGATACTTTCCCAACAGGAATGCACATTGCTGCGTACAAAATGATTGTTGAAACAACAATTCCTGGTGTAGAAAGATTAAGAAACACCTTGGATGCAAAAGCAAAAGCATTTAAAGATGTGGTAAAAATTGGTAGAACGCACTTGATGGATGCAACGCCATTAACGTTAGGACAAGAGTTCTCTGGTTACGTTTCTCAATTAGACCACGGTTTAAAAGCATTAAAAAACACCTTGGCACACCTTTCTGAGTTAGCCTTAGGTGGTACTGCTGTTGGTACAGGTATCAACACACCAAAAGGATACGATGTATTGGTAGCGAAGTACATTGCTGAATTTACAGGAATGCCTTTTATTACTGCTGAGAACAAATTCGAAGCTTTGGCAGCGCACGATGCAATTGTTGAGTCTCACGGAGCATTGAAACAATTGGCTGTTTCTTTAAACAAAATTGCGAACGATATTCGTATGATGGCTTCAGGACCACGTTCTGGAATTGGAGAAATCATCATCCCAGCAAACGAGCCAGGATCTTCTATCATGCCAGGGAAAGTGAACCCTACACAATGTGAGGCAATCACTATGGTATGTGCGCAAGTTATGGGGAATGATGTTGCGGTTACTGTAGGTGGTACTCAAGGTCACTACGAATTGAACGTATTTAAACCAATGATGGCTGCAAACTTGTTGCAATCGGCACGTTTAATTGGAGATGCTTGTGTTTCTTTCGCAGAGCACTGTGCAGATGGAATTGAGCCAAACCACAAACGTATCGACGAATTGGTTAACAACTCTTTGATGTTGGTTACAGCGTTGAATACAAAAATTGGTTATTACAAAGCAGCTGAGATTGCAAACACAGCACACCAAAACGGAACTACTTTGAAAGAAGAAGCAGTGCGTTTAGGGTATTTAACTGCAGAAGAGTACGACGAGTGGGTTGTTCCTTCTAAAATGATTGGATCACTATAGTTTCAGCTATAGTTTGAAATACTAAAAAGCCGTTATCCTTGATTGGGTAACGGCTTTTTTTAGATGTCTAGCGTTTTAGAAATAAAAAATCCAGCCTACCGAAGTAAGCTGGACCTATTGAGGCTGATACGCTTAAAGCGTTTCGAAATTGATAGGAATTCTAACGTAGGTTCTTACCCTTTCGCCATCCTTCTCTGCTGGTTTCCATTTCGGCATGCTTTTAATTACACGTATCGCTTCGCGATCTAAACCTTTAGATATTGAGTTTAGTGTTTTAACGTTCGATATACTTCCGTCTTTTTCAACAATGAAAATCACGTATACTTTCCCCTTATTACCCACTTGTAAATCGTACACAGGGTATTGTGCTGTTGCTACAAGAAATTGTTTCATTTGAACACTTCCTCCTGGAAATTCCGCGTCCTTATCTGGATACTCCACCGGTGCATCTAATACGGGTGGTTCTCCAATGGGTGGAAGTTCATTGTTTCCAATTTTGATGTGGTCAACGATTTTCGGATCTATAGCAGGTTCCACATCCTTGTCTTTGTTTTGTTGTTTTTGAAGATCCTGATTCAAGTCCATATTATTTTGCTGGGCTTGTTGGTTTTGTGGAGGCGTGGGATCGTCCTTCGGTTGAAATACTTCTTCCTCCTTTTGTTCTTCCATCTTTTCCATTTTAGGTACAACTTCAACGGGGATGTCTGCCACTTGCATGTTACGCTGCTTCTGAGCATTACTTGTTGGTGTTTTCCAAGTAAAGGCAGTGAGTATCATCGATGCTCCGATGAATAGGCCGAGTTGCAGGTAGGCCAGTCTTGTTTTTTCTAAGTTGAACTTAGGATTTTTTTTCGCGATCATAATTATAAGTTTTAAAATTATGAAAGAGGAAATCCAAATTTGATGCCACAAGCTGGGCGAATGGAAGAGAAGGGGTGTGATTGGTTGTTAAGTGTGTATGAGTGGCGCTTATGGGTGAGTTAGAGGGC